>NZ_JBXEJO010000135.1:0-9208 GCF_056837965.1 Bradyrhizobium ferriligni | reverse complement strand
ACCCCAGCCCTCCCCCGCAAGCGGGAGAGGGAGCCTGACCGTTCGCGGCGGTGAAGTCTTCGTATCCAAGTGAGCGCGCTCCATCCATTCCCTCCCCCGCCTGCGGGGGAGGGTTAGGGTGGGGGCTTTCTCCACAATGGGACCGAAGACAAGATTCACGAACTCAAGCCTCCCGCGATCGACGGGATGTCGAGCGGCTTGAAGCCGTAGTGGCTGAGCCAGCGCACGTCGCTGTCGAACAATTGGCGCAGGTCGGCGATGCCGTATTTCAGCATCGCGATGCGGTCGATGCCCATGCCCCAGGCAAAACCCTGGTAAACGTCGGGATCGAGGCCGCAGGCGCGCAGCACGTTGGGGTGCACCATGCCGCAGCCGAGAATCTCCAGCCAGTCCTCGCCCTCGCCGAAGCGGATCTCGCCCTTGTCGCGGCGGCACTGGATGTCGACCTCGAGCGACGGCTCGGTGAACGGAAAGAACGACGGCCGGAACCGCATGTTGATGTGGTCGACCTCGAAGAACGCCTTGCAGAACTCATGCAGGATCCATTTGAGGTGGCCGAGATGCGAGCCCTTGTCGATCACGAGGCCCTCGACCTGATGGAATTGCGGCGTGTGCGTCGCGTCGGAATCGATGCGATAGGTGCGGCCCGGGCAGATCACGCGGATCGGCGGCTGCTGGGTCAGCATGGTGCGCACCTGCACCGGCGAGGTGTGGGTCCGCAGCAGCATGCGCGAGCCGTCCTCCTTCGGGTTGAAGAAGAAGGTGTCGTGCATCTCGCGCGCCGGATGGCCGATCGGGAAGTTCAGCTTGGTGAAGTTGTAGTCGTCGGTCTCGATGTCGGGACCTTCGGCGACCGCAAAGCCCATGTCGGCGAAGATCGTGGTGAGCTCGTCCCAGACCTGGCTCAGCGGATGGATGCGGCCGGTCTCCGCCGGCGCCTCGCGCAGCGGCAGCGTGACGTCGACGGTCTCGGCGGCGAGGCGCGCATCGAGCGCGGCCGCTTTCAGCACGTCGCGCTTGGCAGCGAGCGCCTGCGTCACCGCATCCTTGGCGAGGTTGATCTTCGCGCCCTCGGTCTTGCGCTCCTCCGGCGACATTTTTCCAAGGGTCGCAAGGAGTGCCGAGATCGAGCCCTTCTTGCCGAGCGCCGAGACGCGCACCGCCTCGAGGGCGGCCTCGTCAGCGGCTGAGGCGATCTGGTCGAGGATGGATTGTTCGAGCGTTGCGAGGTCGGACACGGTCAATTCCTGCGCTTGAGCGGAGCATGATCCGGTGGGAAGTACCGCTACCCGAACCGGTGCCATGCGCCAAAATTCGGCTGGGTTGTCGCCGCCCGAAGGCGGTAACGTCAAGCAAAAAGCCGGTCATTTCGGGCCGATGGCCGGCAGCATTGAACCCCGCGCGGAGGCCGGGCTACCCAAGGGGGAGTTCAAGGAGGCCCACGCGATGTTGCTGCGATCTTGCCTGGCCGTGCCGGCGGTGCTGTTCATGCTCACCACCGTGCATGCCGCGACCGGGGAATGCCCCGCCAAATCGACCCAGATGGACGACATCATCGCGGAGGTCGAGAAGGCGCCGAGCTGCAACCGCGCGATGAAGATCTTCGAGGCGTGCGAGTACGGCGCCAGCGGAGACGTCCAGTTCGGCGCCGTGGTCGAGAAGAGGTGCGAGGGGGACTTCCTGTCCGGCCTCGGAGCGTCGCAGAAGAAGGCCTATGCCGGCCAGCTCAAGCGCTGCGACCACAAATACGACAACGAAAGCGGCACCATGTACCGCTCGTTCACGGCGTTCTGCCGGGCGATCGTCGCCCAGCGCTATTCGCAGAAGGCACTGAAGGCGGGCCCCAAATCGCGTTAGGGCCGCCCGCCAGGATCAGGCGGCCAGCGCGGCCTTAGCCTTCTCGGCGATCGCCTGGAACGCAACCGGCTCGTGGATCGCGAGGTCCGACAGCACCTTGCGGTCGACGACGACGCCCGACTTGGAGAGGCCGTTGATGAACACGCTGTAGGTCATGCCGAACGGACGGACCGCGGCGTTGATGCGCTGGATCCAGAGCGCGCGGAAGGTGCGCTTCTTGCGCTTGCGGTCGCGGAAGGCGTACTGGCCGGCCTTTTCGACGGCCTGCTTGGCGACGCGGATGGTGTTCTTGCGGCGGCCGTAATAGCCCTTGGCGGCCTTGTAGACTTTCTTGTGCTTGGCGTGAGCGGTCACACCGCGTTTGACGCGAGACATGACGGAAATCCTTGATCTGGAAGAGGTGACGGGGCGCCGCGCAGTCGCGGCGAGGGTTCAAGCGGATCAGCGCGATCAGGCGTTCGGCAAGAAGTACTTCTTGACGTTGTCGCCGTCGGTCTTGAACAGCACACGGGTGCCGCGGAGCTGACGGATCTGCTTCTTCGTCCGCTTGATCATGCCGTGGCGCTTGCCGCGCTGGGCGTGCATGACTTTGCCGGTGGCAGTCACCTTGAAGCGCTTTTTAGCGCCCGACTTGGTCTTCAACTTGGGCATTTGGCTCTCCTGTCGCACAGCACGAAAATCGCCCCGAGAGGCGTCCGGCCGGCTAAAATGCTCGTTAGAGCGTTGAAAGTGCTAAGGTTTTTTCCGAATTGAAAGAACCTGCACGAACCGTCGCCACGGCAGCCCTTGATCAGCCGGGCGGCGAAGGCCCGGCTTATGACAGAGGATAGGCGGTTTTGCAACGTTTCAGGCGGGGAACCGGAGCCGGAACCGGGTAGCCCGGACGAAGCGAAGCGAAATCCGGGGCAGGTCGCGCCGCCGACGCACCGGCCCCCGGATTGCGCTGCGCTCCATCCGGGCTACGGAAACGAAACAGCCCGCCAGATCGCCTGACGGGCCATTTCATTTCAACAAAGCGACAAATTCGAACTAGCGCGGCGCCAGCACCATCACGACCTGGCGGCCCTCGAACTTCGCGTCCTGCTCGACCTTGGCGAATTCGGCGACGTCGGCCTTCACCTTGTCCAACAGCTTGGTGCCGATCTCCTGGTGCGCCATCTCACGACCGCGGTAGCGCAAGGTGATCTTGACCTTGTCGCCTTCCTCGAAGAAGCGCTGCATCGCGCGCATCTTCACGTCATAGTCGTGATCGTCGATCATCGGGCGGAGCTTGATCTCCTTGATCTCGACGACCTTCTGCTTCTTGCGAGCTTCGGCAGCCTTCTTCTGCGCGGAATACTTGTACTTCCCGTAGTCCATGATCTTGCAGACGGGAGGGCTGGTATTCGGCGAAATCTCGACGAGATCCATGCCGGCTTCCATGGCCATCTTGATGGCCACCATGGTTTCGACGGTGCCCTGATTGACACCCTCCGCATCGATCAGCTGGATCTGTGCGTTGCGAATCTCGTCATTGGTGCGCGGCCCTTCTTTGGCGACTGTGGGCGGGGCTCTATTGGGACGGCGAATGGGTAACTCTCCAAAGTTGTGAAAGGGAAGGCGGATATTTTGAAGCAAGATGCTGCGACGGGCAAGCGAACTCGCTTCTTTAAGCGGCAAAACCGCCAATTGCGAGGCATTTTGGCCACGCCCGGCACATATAGCGGGCGCACCAGCTCCGCAAGGCGGGGCTTGCAGCCGTTGACCGGTGCCGCGCGACAATTGAAAAGCAGATGTCTGACACGCGAGTGACCGAACCATGAGCCAAACCGCCGCATCGGAACAGGAACCTGCCTTCATCGAGGTCGGCGAGGGCAGTGAGGCGCGCCGGATCGCGGTGCGGGCCCGTGCCGGCAGCAATCCCGGCAGCGCAAGTGGCGCGCCGGGGCTGTTCTGGCTCGGCGGCTTCAAGTCCGACATGGCCGGCACCAAGGCGCTGGCGCTCGATGCGTGGGCGGCCGAGCACGGCCGCAGCTCGGTCAGGTTCGACTATTCCGGCCATGGCGAATCCGGCGGCGAGTTCGCCGACGGCACCATCGGCCGCTGGCTCGAGGAGAGCGTGGCCGTGTTCTCGCAGTTCTGCAGCGGGCCGCAGGTCGTGATCGGGTCCTCGATGGGCGGCTGGATGGCGCTGCTGCTTGCGCGTGAGATCGCCAAACGGGCCAATGCCGGCGGCGGCAGTGCTTCGCTCGCCGGCCTCGTGCTGATCGCGCCGGCACCCGACTTCACCGAGGAACTGATGTGGAAGGCGTTCTCGCCGGAGGTCCGCGCCGAGATCGAGACCAAGGGCATGTGGCTGCGTCCGTCCGACTATGGCGACGGCACGCCCTATCCGATCACCCGCAACCTGATCGAGGAAGGCCGCAACCACCTGCTGCTCGGCAGCAAGATCGACGTCGGCTGCCCGGTGCGCATCCTGCAGGGCGCGCAGGATCCCGACGTGCCGTGGAAGCACGCCTTCGCGCTGGTGCACCGCCTGCCGGCCGAGGACGTCGTGCTCACCATGATCCAGGACGGCGACCACCGCCTGTCACGGCCGCAGGACATCGCCCGCATCATCGCCGCCGTGGCGGAGATCGGCTAAGCTTTTTTCCTTCTCCCCTTGTGGGAGAAGGTGGCGCGGACGATGTCCGCGCCGGATGAGGGGTTCTCTCCGCGGACACAGACCCCTCACCCGTCTCGAATGAGCTCTCGCTCATTCGATCCACCCTCTCCCACAAGGGGAGAGGGAAGAAGAAGCGAGGAGCCGGGAGAGAATACCAATGGACACCACAACGATGCTGCGCGCGTTCTGCGACGCTGTCGAACAGCGCAACGGCGAGGCCTTTGCAAATCTCTTCACCGAGGACGGCGTCTATCACGACGTATTTTACGGTGCCTTCAGGGGCCACGGCAAAATCGCCGAGATGATCGACGACTGGTTCTACCGGACCGCGACCGATTTCCGCTGGGTGATGCATGATCCCGTGAGCGATGGCACGACGCTCTACGCGCGCTACACGTTCAGCTACCGCTCGACCTTGCCGGAAGCCAGGGGCGCGCGTGCGATGTTCGAGGGCGTCGCGATCATGCGGCTGCGCGACGGCAAGATCACGGAGTACCACGAGGTCGCCAACACCGCGCCGGCCTTCGTCGATTTGAACTTCGCGCCGGAGCGGATCGCCAAGATCGTCGGCAAGCAGGGCGCGGAGCTGAAAGCGCGGCCGGAGATGCAGCGGCATCTGGCGTGAGGACTCTCCGTCGTCATTGCGAGGAGCGAAGCGACGAAGCAATCCACGCCTCGGCAAGCCGAGACATGGATTGCTTCGCTTCGCTCGCAATGACGACGGTGAGAGCCTACGGCGGTGGCGGATTGGTCATCGGCTTGCGCTGGGCGAGCGCCGCCACCGTGGAGGTGCCGATCGGACCCTTTTCGTCATAGAGCCAGCATTCGCCGATCGCGATGCCGTTCGTGGCGTGATGGTTGACGACCTCGAAGCCGATCCAGTTGGTCACCGGCAAGCGGTGCAGATAGATCGTGACGTCGCTGTTGATGTAGCCGAGCCCCTGGTCGCCGGCATTGGCGAAGGGGCTGGCGAAATCCGCGCCGGTCGCCACATGGACGAACGGTGTCGTCTTCACGCCGTCGACGAGCTCGCGCACCTCGCTCATCCAGAGCCGTCGCTCGCCGAGCGAGCCCATATGGCCGACGATCGGCCGCGTCTCCCATTTGCCGTTCATGCCGAGCCTCGGATCGGTCGGCTTCGGAATCTCCGCCGGCGCCGGCACCTGCCAGTTCGGCGGCGACCACACATTGCCGGGGGCATTTTCCGTCCGGCGCAACAATTGGCAGGAGGCGCGCGCCATGCTGGTGCCGCCGGAGACAAACTCGGCCTCGATCATCTTGATGCGCATGCCGTCGCGCACGAGCTTGGTCGTCACCTCGATCGGCGTCGTGATGTTGGGCAGCCGGAACATGTCGACCGTCAGCCGCGCGGGGACGAAATCGTCGGAGCCGTGGCGCTCCTCGATGACGAAGGCGAGCAGGCCGATCACGACGCGGCCGTGCAGGGATTCCGGACTCCACGGTCCGTTCGCAACGGCCGTCGGCATGAAGCCGTCGCCGTGCCTGGTGAAGAAGGGCTGGTTTGTCATGGCGGGCGACCATGACGGGAACGGCGCGATGAAATCAAGACTCTTCACCCTCATGGTGAGGAGCCGCGTAGCGGCGTCTCGAACCATGAGGCCCGGTCTGTGGCCTCATCCTTCGAGACGCGCTGCGCGCTCCTCAGGATGAGGGGACAGAGCCGCGCGCCACTCCTGCTGCACCGTGACGTCGGGCTCGCCGCCGGCCCGCGACGCCAGCGCCGCGAACGCATCGCGCGTGATCAACTGCGACAGCGCCCACACCGCGGCGCCGCGCACCAGCGGGCTCGCATCGTCGAGCAAACGCCGCGCTTCGCCGGCAAGACTTGCATCACCGGAGTTGCCGATCGCGATCAGCACATTGCGGATGAAGCGGTCGCGGCCGATGCGCTTGACCGGCGACTTCGTGAACAGCGCGCGGAAAGCGGCATCATCCAGCCGTGCGAGATCGGCAAGCGCCGGCGCCCGCAACGTATCGCGCGCGGCGAGCTTCTGCTCGCGCCCCGCTTGCGCGAACTTGTTCCATGGACACACCGCGAGGCAATCGTCGCAGCCATAGATACGGTTGCCGATGCTCTTGCGGAATTCGTGCGGGATCGGGCCCTTGTTCTCGATCGTCAGATACGAGATGCAGCGCCGCGCGTCGAGCTTGTAGGGCGCGGGGAACGCCGCGGTCGGGCAGATGTCCTGGCAGGCGCGGCAGCTGCCGCAATGATCGGTCTCGGCATCATCGCGCGGCAGCTCGGTCGCCGAATAGATCGCCCCGAGAAACAGCCACGAGCCGAATTCGCGCGACACGAGATTGGTGTGCTTGCCCTGCCAGCCGATGCCGGCTGCCTGGGCGAGCGGCTTCTCCATGACCGCGGCGGTGTCGACGAACACCTTCACCTCGTCACCGGTGATAGTGGCGAGCCAGCGCGCCAGGACCTTCAGCCGCTTCTTGATCACGTCGTGATAGTCGTCACCCTGCGCATAGACCGAGATCGCGCCACGCGATCGGTGCGCGAGGATGTCGAGCGGGTCGTCGTCGGGCCCGTAATTGACGCCGAGCATGATGATCGAGCGCACGCCGCCCCACAGCACGCGCGGATCGGCGCGCCGCCCCGGATTGGCCGCGAGCCAGTCCATGTCACCATGACCGCCGGAGCCGAGAAATTCGAGGAAATATTTTCCGGCCTCGCTGGTCGCATCAGGCGCGGTGAAGCCGATGGCATCAAAGCCGAGTGCGCGTGCCTCGCGCTGAAGCGCCGCCTTGAGATCGGAGGGGGAGAGCCTGACCGCCGGGTTCAGAAGTCGAGGTCCACATAGGTGCGCGACGCCGGCACCCCCGCCAGCCATTCGCTGAGCAGCGGGCGGAACGACGGGCGGGACTTCACCCGCGCGTACCACGACTTTGCCGCGTCGTCCTCGCTCCATGGCACGTCGCCCAGATAGTCGATCGCCGAGAGATGCGCCGCGGCGGCGAGGTCCGCGTAGGTGAGGCGGTCGCCGGCGAGATAGTTCCGCGTCTTCGCCAGCCAGCCGATATAGCTCAGATGATAGCGCACATTGACCTTGGCGGCGCGCATGACGTCGGGGGCCGGCGGACCGCCGCCATTGTCCTCACTCATGAAGCGCTTGTAGATCCGCTCGGTCACCAGCGGGTTGGAGGCTTCCTCGAAGAATTTCTCGTTGAACCACGCCATCAGCCGGCGCACCTCGACGCGCTCGGCCGTCGAGGTCGGGAACAGCCGACGATCGCCGGCATCGAGGCCGTGCGCCTCGTCGACATATTCGGCGATCACAGGCGCACCCGGGATCGGCGGAAAGCCCTCGGCGATCAGCACCGGCGTGGTGGCCGCCGGATTGAGCGCCAGGAACGCCTCGCGCCGTTCCCACACCCGTTCCTCCACAAGGCGCAAATCGAGCCCATACTCGCCGAGCACGAGCCGAATGAAGCGCGAATGCGGACAGAACGGATGGTGATACAGCGTATACATGAAGCCCTTGGTAGTTTCGCGGCGCTTAAGAAATCATCAACCTGTGCGGCCTGGACCTGTGCTTTGGCCAGACCAGTTCCGGTCGTCTCTATGTCGCGTCAGCACGCAAACCGGTAGCCACCCCCGCAGATGGTGCGGGTCACAAAAACGCTATAGCTCAGCAAATCGGCCGGGTAACCCATTGTTTGACGATTTTTTGCGATTGCGGCCAATGTGCGAATAAGCGAGAAGAATCCCGTTTTCCACACAGGGCAGGCCACAACATGATGACGGATATGCTGCGGGCGGTGATTCTCGGCATCATCGAGGGCGTCACGGAGTTCCTGCCGGTCTCCTCGACAGGCCACCTGCTGCTTGCGGAGCGCTTCTTCAATCTCGGCGAAGGCAATTTCTGGAAGAGCTTTGCGATCCTGATTCAGCTCGGCGCGATCCTCGCGATCCTTGCGCTCTACTTCGTCAAATTGTGGCGCGTGGCGCTCGGCATGTTCACCAATCCCGACGACCGCCGCTTCGTGATCGGCGTGCTGGTGGCGTTCCTGCCCGCCGTCGTGATCGGCCTGATCGCCGGCAAATACATCAAGGAGTTCCTGTTCAATCCGTGGGTCGTTTGCTTCACGCTGATCGTCGGCGGCGCCGTGCTGCTGTGGGTCGATCAGCTCGACCTCAAAGTGTACGAGGACGATGCGACCCGATTCCCGCTGCTGATGTATTTCTGGATCGGCGTCGCGCAGTGCCTGGCGATGATTCCCGGCGTGTCGCGCTCGGGCGCCAGCATCGTAGCGGCGATGCTGCTCGGCGCCGACAAGCGCTCGGCGGCGGAGTTCTCGTTCTTCCTCGCGATCCCGACCATGGTCGGCGCGTTCGCCTATGATTTCTACAAGAACCGGGCCGACTTCACCTCCGACAATCTCAGCGTCATCGCGGTCGGCTTCGTGGTGTCGTTCATCACGGCGATGATCGTGGTGCGGGCCTTCCTCAACTTCGTCACCCGCCGCGGCTTCACCTTCTTCGCCTGGTGGCGCGTGATCGTCGGCACGCTCGGCCTGATCGCGCTGGCGATGGGACGGTAAGGAACAGCTCTCACTGCGTCAGCGGTCTTCACCTCTCCCGCTTGCGGGGGAGGTCGGATTGCATCGCAGATGCAATCCGGGTGGGGGCTCTCTCCACACCAAGAGAGTCGTTTTGCGGTGAAACCCCCACCCCAACCC
>NZ_JBXEJO010000134.1:0-9192 GCF_056837965.1 Bradyrhizobium ferriligni | reverse complement strand
GGGTGGGGGTTGCCCTCCACGGACGCTGGCGTCTGCGGAGGCTGGATCCCCACCCGGATTGCTGCGCAATCCGACCTCCCCTTTTCAAGGGGAGGTGAGGAAAGAGCATGCCCGGTTCACGCGCGCCGCTAGTTCGAGCTCGCGCTTGCCGTAAAGCTGCGGTCGACGGCCTTGCCGACATCCAGCGTCTTGCCGAGGATGCCGTAGCGCGTGGCGCGATCGGAGGCGGCCTGCACCTCTTTGACCACGGCCTCGTCGATCGCGATCGGGCTCGTCTTCTGCGCGGTGTAGGCGGCGAGCAGTACGTCCTCCGGCAGCTTGGTCAGCTCGGCCGTGTTCCTGGCATACTCGGCGAGATGATCGAGCGACCACAGCCGCGCCTTATTTAGCCGCTGCACCAGGTCCTGCACCGCCGCGCGCTTGGTTGCGATGGCGTTGTCGGAAGCGACGATGAAGGTGATGGTCGGCGTCAGCCCTTCGCCGTCGGCGACGACGCGCGCCTTGTCCTTCAACGTGGCGTAGGAGATGTACGGCTCCCACACCGCCCAGGCGTCGATCGAGCCGGCCAGCAGCGCGATCTTGGCGTCGACCGGGCCGAGCGGGGCGAAGGTCGCGTCCTCGATCCTGCTGCCGGCCTTTTCCAGCGTCGCATTGATCAGGAACTGGCCCCAACCGCCCCGCGTGCCGGCAAGGCGCTTGCCCTTCAAATCGGCCGCCGTCTTGATCGGCGAATCCCCGCGCACCAGGATCGCCTGCGTCCGCGCATCGGAGCGCGTGCCGCCGATTGCCTTGATCGGGGCGCCCGACGCATAGACCGTGAGGAAGGACAGATCGCCGGTGTAGCCGACGTCGAGCGCGCCGGCGTTGATCGCCTCCAGGATCGGTGCTGCGGCCGGGAATTCCGACCACTCGATCTTGTAGGGCAGATCCTTGGCGAGGCCGGAAATTTCCAGCAGCGAGCGGTTGCCGCCCTTCTGGTCGCCGACGCGCAGCACGATCGCGTCAGCCGCGAGTGCCGCAGCCGACGTCGACAGCGTGATCACGGCTGTGATCAGCGCGGCCGCCGTGCGGCGGGTGAAAGTAGTGGGAGAACCCGAACGGGTCAGTTTGCGCATTTGAAGTTTCTTTCTGATTCATTCGCTGCGCGGCGGAACGCGCGGCAGCGTTCGATCAAGTCTATGAGCAAGCCGTTCGCCGTCAACGAAACGGAAATCTGAATTCGCAGGCTGCGCGGCAAGGATGATCTCGTCAGGCATGCCGTGCGTAGAAGACATCGCGCATGCGACCGCAAAACGCTCAAATTTGATGCAGTCGCGGTGATCGCGCCGCATCTCCGTGTGGGACGATCGTGAAAATCCTTTCATCGCCGCGCGATGCGATCGTGGAGAGTTCGGCTGTGGCGTCGACAACATTCGAAATTCCATTTCATTGACGATGAACTTGTCGCGCCGCATCATTTGCACGTTGCTTTGAGTGCAATCGCGCCGGAGAAATCCGCTTTTTCTAAAACCATGAGCTTCGAACGACGGGACGCGCAGACACGCTTTGCGCGCGGGGCGGAGCCTTGCCGAAATGCAGGAGTGATGATGTCGAGAGATAACAAGAAGACGGTGATGGATCGCCGCACATTGCTGCGTGCCGGCGCCGCCGCGGCCTTTGCCGCGCCGATCGGGGCGTATGGTGCGCAGGCCTTCGCGCCGCGGGCGATCACGCCGGCGATCGACTTCTCCGAATTCCCGATCTGCAAGACCGCGTCCGATGCGCCGGCTTTGACCGGCGCGCCGCGCAAGCTGAAGCTGTCCTGGAACGCCGGCGCGGTCTGCCTTGCGCCGCTGCCGGTCGCGATCGACCACGGCTTCTTCCAGAAGCAGAATCTCGACGTCGAGCTGGTCAACTATTCGGGCTCGACCGACCAGCTGCTGGAGGCGATCGCCACCGGCAAGAGCGACGCCGGTCTCGGCATGGCGCTGCGCTGGCTGAAGCCGCTGGAGCAGGGCTTTGACGTCAAGATCGCCGCCGGCACCCATGGCGGCTGCATGCGCGTCCTGACCCGCGCCAATTCCGGCATAGGCAAGCTCGCCGATCTCAAGGGCAAGATCGTCGCGGTCGGCGATCTCGCCGGCCCCGACAAGAATTTCTTCTCGATCCAGCTGGCCAAGCTCGGCATCGATCCGATCAAGGACGTCGACTGGCGCGCCTATCCCGGCAATCTGCTCAACGTCGCGGTCGAGAAGGGCGAGGTGCAGGCCTTCCTGTCGTCGGACCCGCTGGCCTATCTCTGGCTGAAGGATGCGCAATACAAGGAAGTCGCCTCCAACCTCGACGGCGAATATCGCGACAAGAGCTGCTGCATCGTCGGCCTGCGCGGCAGTCTGGTGCGCGAGGAGCCCCAAGTCGCGCGTGCCATCACCCAGGCGCTGCTCGACGCCGCGATGTTCACCTCGCAGAACCCGGACAAGGCGGCGAAATCGTTCCAGCCCTATGCGCCGAAGGCGGCGAGCCTCGCCGATCTCGAGGCAATGGCGCGATACCACACCCATCACCATCATCCGACCGGCGAGGTGCTCAAGCGCGAGCTGAAGGGCTACGCCGACGACCTCAAGACGGTGCAGGTGTTCAAGCAGAGCACCGACACGGCCAAATTCGCGGAGCGGATCTATGTCGACGTATTCAGTGTCTGACACGACGGCCGCGCCCGCGCCGCGCGCGGCGGTCACGTTCTCGAACCTCTCCGGCAGTTACGGTGTCGGCCTTGCGGCGAGCCTCGTCTGGCTCGCCTTTGGCCTCTCATGCCTCTATTGGCCCGATGTCGGCGACTGGTCGCGGACCGGATCGCTCGGCATCGGCGCGATCGTCGTCGCCGCCTTCATCCTGTTCGGCACATTCAGCGCGGATTATCTCGGCGGCGCCGGGCAGGCGTTGCGCAAACGCGCGCCGTGGCTGGTGGCGTTCGGCGCCTTCGTCACGTTGTGGGAGGTCGCCACCGCGAAGTTCGCCTGGCTGCCGCTGCCGTTCTTCCCGCCGCCGCAGTCGATCCTCGAAGTCTATACCGACGATCTGCCAAAGCTGCTCGACAGCGTGTTCGCCTCGATCAAGCTGCAGCTCGGCGGCTACATCATCGGCGCAACCGTCGGATTTATCACCGGTGTCTCGATCGGCTGGTCGCAGAAGATCGGTTATTGGGTGCATCCGGTGCTGCGCTTCATCGGCCCGCTGCCGGCCACCGCCTGGCTGCCGATCGCCTTCTTCACCTTTCCGTCGAGCTGGAGCGCCTCGACGTTCCTGATCGCGCTCGCCACCGGCTTTCCTGTGACCGTGCTGACCTGGTCGGGCGTGGCGAGCGTCAGCAACGCCTATTACGACGTCGCGCGCACGCTCGGCGCGAAGCCAACGTTCCTGGTGCTGAAGGTCGCGATCCCAGCCGCGCTGCCGCATGTGTTCGTAGGCCTGTTCATGGGGCTCGGCTCGTCCTTTGCGGTGCTCGTCGTTGCCGAGATGATCGGCGTCAAGGCCGGGCTCGGCTGGTACCTGCAATGGGCGCAGGGCTGGGCGGCCTATGCCAACATGTATGCGGCGCTGATCGTGATGTCGCTGCTCTGCTCCGGCGCGATCACGCTCTTGTTCCGCACCCGCGACCGCCTGCTGGTCTGGCAGAAGGGCGTCGTCAAATGGTAGTGCAGTCCGCCGCCGAAGCAATCACCTATCCGGCGGTCGGCGCCGAGCTCGATGTCGAAGGCGTCAGCCACGCCTTCGATATCGATGGCGCCACGCTGCCGGTGCTCGACAACGTCAATCTCTCGATCGCGCCGGGCGAGTTCGTCGCGCTGCTCGGCCCGTCCGGCTGCGGCAAGTCGACCTTGCTGCGGCTGGTCGCGGGGCTGGAAAAGCCCCGGTCCGGCTCGCTGCGCGAGGATGAAGTGCGGATCGCCGGCCCGCATCCGTCGCGGGTTGTCGTGTTCCAGGATCCGACGCTGTTTCCGTGGCGTACGGTGTGGGACAATGTCGCGCTTGGCCTCGAAGCGCAGGGTATCCTGAAGGCGCAGCGCCACCGTGTCGATGATGTCGTCGAGTTGGTCGGCCTGTCCTCGTTCCGCAACGCCTATCCGCACCAGCTCTCCGGCGGCATGGCGCAGCGCGTGGCGCTGGCGCGGGCGCTGGTCAACGATCCGAAGATTCTGGTGCTCGACGAGCCGCTCGGCAAGCTCGACTCGCTGACGCGGATCGCGATGCAGTCCGAGCTCGTCGCGCTGTGGCAGCGCAAGGGCTTCACCACGCTATTGGTCACCCACGACGTCGAGGAGGCGCTGGTGCTGGCCAACCGCGTCATCGTGCTGTCCGATCGGCCGGCGCGGATCAAGGCTGACATCGCCGTCGCCCGGCCGTATCCGCGGCATCGCGGCGATCCTTATCTCGCCGAGCTGCGCAAGCAGATCCTCGGCCTGCTCGGACTGGAGGCGACATGGTGACGACAGCGGCAAGGGGGCTGCCGCAGGCGAACGAGCCGGAGCACATCGCGCGCGCGTTGCGGCTCGCCGAGGTGTTTGCCGCGCGTGCACCCGCGCATGATCGCGACGCCAGCTTTCCGTTCGAGAACTTCGCCGATCTGTCGCGCGAGGGCCTGCTGGCGCTGACGGTGCCCGCCGCGCTCGTCGGGGGCGGAGCAGGCGCCCGCGACGCCACGCGCGTGCTCGGCATCATCGGCAAGGCCGATCCGTCGACCGCGCTGGTGCTGTCGATGCATTACATCCAGCATCTGGTGATGGCGCGCAGCACGCGCTGGCCGGCACGTCTGTCGCGCAAGCTCGCCAAGGAAACGGTCGAGGGTGTGGCGCTGATCAACGCATTGCGCGTCGAGCCCGAACTCGGCTCGCCCGCGCGCGGCGGCCTGCCGGCGACCACGGCACGCCGCACCGAAACCGGCTGGCGGCTGACCGGCAAGAAGATCTATTCGACCGGCGCGCCGATCCTGAAATGGTATTCGGTCTGGGCGAAGACCGACGAGCCGGAGACCCGTGTCGGCTTGTTTCTGGTTCCGGCAGGGTTGCCGGGAACGCGGATCGAGGAGACCTGGGATCATCTCGGCCTGCGCGCCAGCGGCAGCCATACTGTGATCTTCGACGACGTGGTGTTTCCGCTGGATTACGAGATCGACGTCCGCAGGCCCGACGACTGGAAGGTTCCCGACGTCACCCAGGCGACCGTGCATGCGATCTTCGTCGCCGCGATCTATGACGGCATCGCCCGCGCTGCCCGCGACTGGCTGGTCAAATTCCTGAAGGAGCGGGTGCCCGCCAATCTCGGCGCGCCGCTCGCGACCTTGCCGCGGATGCAGGAGGTCGTCGGCGCGATCGAAGCGCGGCTTGCGGTCAATGCCCGCCTGATCGACAGCTTCGCCGCCGATTTCGATAACGGCTTCCAGCTGTCCGCGATCGAGTCTAACATCATCAAGCTGACGGTGACCAATAACGCCGCGGCAGTGGTGGAGGATGCCTTGTCGCTGACCAGCAATCAAGGCCTGTCGCGAACCAATCCGCTGGAGCGGCATTACCGTGACGTGCTGTGCGGCCGCGTCCATACCCCGCAAGACGATGCCACCCGTGTCTCCGCCGGACGCTCCGCGCTGGGCGTCTGAAAAACAATAGAGCGTTTTCAAGCGAAGTGGATACCGGTTCGCGTGAAGAAAACGCGTCAAAGCAAGAATCTAGAGCTCCGTTCCGATTCTATCGGAACGGAAATGGCTCTAGCCAACAACAACGGAGTTCCCGTCATGCCGGTCGAGTTCATCGGCTTCATCACGAACAACAATGCCTCCGAGACCATCGTCCGCGCCGGGCCGGTGCTCGATCCGCCCTATATCGAGACGGTGGCCAAGGCGCATGAGCTCGCCGGTTTCGATCGCGCGCTGCTGGCGTTCCACTCCACCACGCCGGATGCGTTGCAGGTCGCGCAGCATGTCCTGACCATCACCAAGCAGCTCAAGGTGATGATCGCGCAGCGTCCGGGCTTCACCGCGCCGACGCTGCTGGCGCGCCAGCTCGCGACCCTGGATCAATTCTATGGCGGCCGCGTCTCGCTGCACGTCATCACCGGCGGCAACGCCATCGAGCTGCGCCAGGACGGCAACACGCTCGACGACAAGGACGAGCGCTACGCCCGCACCAGCGAATTCCTCGACGTGGTGCGGCTGGAATGGACCAGCGAGAAGCCGTTCAACTACAGCGGCAAGTATTACAACGTCGAGAACGGCTTCTCGCAGGTGAAGCCGTTGCAGAAGGGCGGCATCTACACCTTTGTCGGTGGCGGCTCGGACGCCGCGGTCGAGGTCGCGGGCAAGCACGCAGATACTTTCGCGCTGTGGGGCAAGTCCTACGCGCAGGTGCGCGACGTCACCGCGCGGGTGCGCGCGGCTGCTGCCAGGCACGGAAGGCCGACGCCGCGCTTCAGCCTGTCGGTGCGGCCGATCCTCGCCGACACCGAGGAGAAGGCGTGGAAGAAGGCGGAACATATCCTCGAGCGCGCCACCGCGCTGCAGGACCAGACCGGCTATCGCCGTCCCAACCACGCGACCGACGGCGCCAAGCGGCTGCTGGCACTCGCCGATCAGGGCACGCGCATCGACAAGCGGCTGTGGACCGAGATCGCCAAACTGACGGGCGCCAACAGCAATACCACTGCGCTGGTCGGCACGCCCGAGCAGGTCGCCGAGGTGTTCGGCGATTATTACGATCTCGGCGTCAGCCATTTCCTGATCCGCGGCTTCGATCCGCTGGTCGATGCGATCGACTATGGCCGTGCGCTGATCCCGCTGACCCGCAAGCTGATCGAAGCGCGCGACCAGCAGCGGGGGATTGCCGCCGAATGATCCGTCTCATTGTTGCGGCCGCGCTTGCGCTCGCCGCCGTCGATGGCGCCGCCGCGCAGACTACGCTGCGCGTCGGCGACCAGAAGGGCAATTCGCAGGCCGTGATGGAAGCGGCCGGTGTGCTCAAGGACGTCCCCTACAAGATCGAGTGGAAGGAGTTCGCAGCTGCGGCGCCGCTGCTGGAGGCGTTGGGGGCGGGTGCGATCGACACCGGTCTGGTTGGCGACGCGCCGTTCACGTTTGCGGCCGCCGCCAAAATTCCGGTCAAGGCGATCGCGGCCGTGCGGCAGTCGCGCGACGGGCTCGCGGTCGTGGTGCCGGAAAACTCCGCGATCAAGAGCTTCGACGATTTGCGCGGCAAGATGATCGCGACCGGCCGCGGTTCGATCGGCCATCAGCTGATCCTGGCGGCGCTGGAATCGAAGGGCTGGCAGGCGAGCGACGTGCAGATCGTGTTTCTCGCGCCGTCGGACGCCAAGGTCGCCTACACGCAGGGCGCGGTCGACGCCTGGTCGACCTGGGAGCCTTATGTCAGCCAGGAAGAGGTGCTGTTCAAGTCGCGCCGCGTTATCACGGCCGACGGCATCACGCCCGGCCTCGGCTTCCAGGTCGCAACGCCCGATGCGATCAAGGGCAAGCGCGCCGAGCTCGAGGATTTCGTGCGGCGCCTCGCCGCCGCGCGCGGCTGGTCGCAGAACAATGTCGAGGGCTACGCTGCGACCTGGGGCAGGCTGATGAACACCCCGCCCGCGGTGCCGCTCAATTGGCTGACCCGCGCCAAGATCCGCATCGCGCCGATCGACGACAGCGTGGTGGCCGACGAGCAGAAGACCATCGACCTCTACGACCGCTGGGGCCTGATCAGGCAGAAGATCAACGCCGCCGACGTCGTCGACCGGTCGTTTGGTGCGGCCGTCGAAAAGGGCGCGGGACTGTAGGCGCCTAACATTCACCGTCGTCCTGGCGAAAGCCAGGACCCATTACCCCGAATGCCAGCTGTTGTAAGGCGTTGGGGCCGCGATCCCGCTCGCTATCAAATTCGGTGGCAATGGGTCACGGCTTTCGCCAGGACGACGGGTGTTTACACGATTTCGGAATATTGGAAATATATTCCTGATTTGCCCGACGTGTCAAGCGGCCCTGTCGAAGGCCGGCAGCCGCGAGCTCCTTTGCATGGGGTTGTTTTCGATATTTTGCCGGCGCACCTGCGGCGGCCTTGCAAGCGGGAGATGTGAACCGTCTGCGCGGAAGCGATTCAACTCCGCACTATTGCACCGCTAACGAACCCGTGATTCAAAACATCCATTCGGCCGCGGGCTGCCGCGCGGCAAGGATTTTCCCCGTTTGGCACATTCCAAAACCGCAACGTTGCTATTTTCGCCACGACCTTGCCACCCCGCCCGGCGCCGCCAAGATCAAAAGGACGAACAATCGAGTCCGGGAGATCACCATGGGCCTTCAACAAACTCGCATCGAGTCGCTGCCGTTTGTGACCGCTGAACTGAATTATCTTGCGCCGACGCCGGGCAAGCCCCGGACCTACGCCTTCGATCCGCCGCCCGGCGAACCCAAATCCACCGCGCTGCCCGAAGCCCACAATGTTCCGATCTTTGACGGGCGCCTGATATCAGACAGCTTCTCGCTCGATCGCGAGGGCTTTGCGCTGGTCAAGCATCCGACCAGCGTGAAGGACTATTACGACGAGAACGAAGTCCGCAACGTCTACTATCCCGCCGTCGAAGCCTTCCTGAAGGCGACGCTGAAGGCGGATCGTGTTTTCATCTTCGATCACACCGTGCGCAAGCGCGTCGAGGGCGCCGCGGATATCCGCGGCGGTGGACCGCGTCAGCCCGCGACCCGCGTCCATGTCGACCAGACCGCCGTTTCCGGCCACAACCGGGTGTTCGAGCATCTTCCCGAGGAAGCCGAGCAACTGGTCAAGGGCCGCGTCCAGGTGATCAACCTGTGGCGCCCGATCCGCGGGCCGTTGCGCGATTCACCGCTTGCGATGGCCGACGGTACGACAGTGGCGCCGGAGGATCTGATCGCCTCCGACCTGATCTACCCGAACCGCAGCGGCGAGACCTATTCGGTGAAGTACAATCCGAACCATCGCTGGTTCTACATTCCCGAGATGACGCCGGACGAGACGATCCTGCTGAAATGCTACGACTCGGCGACCGACGGCCGCACGCGGTTCGGGCCGCACACGGCGTTTGTCGATCCCACCACGCCCGCGGACGCCGCGCCGCGCGAGAGCATCGAGCTGCGCACGCTGGTGTTCCATAAGCAGTAGGATGAAGAACGTTACCTGTCTCTTATACGCATCT
>NZ_JBXEJO010000133.1:0-9816 GCF_056837965.1 Bradyrhizobium ferriligni | reverse complement strand
TATGCGATCGTCGGCAGCGTCGGATGTGTATAATAGACAGGGGCTGGGGTGGGGGTTTCACCACGAGTCACCCAGACGAGACAGCCCCCACCCGGCGCGCAGGCGCGCCGACCTCCCCCGCAAGCGGGAGAGGTAGGAGCGAGCGTGCGGATAAGCTACAGCAACCCGCGGCTTTCGCTCGCCGCAAGCTGGTCCATCAGCGCCTTGTCCTGATAGCGCGCGAGCGAGAGGCTGTGGGCGAAGGCCGGCACTGATGCGCCGACCACGGCGCGGGCGCAGAGATCGCCGGCGGCGCAGGCGCCCATCGTGCCATAGCCCGACAGCGCCGCGGCGAGGAACACGCCCGGCGTTTTCGCAGCCCCGATCAGCGGCCAGTTTTCCCTGGTCATCGGATAGTAGCCGCCGTAATGCACGCGGTCGCGCGGCAACGCGCCGAGATAGTGCGCGAGCTTTGGCTGCAGCCGGCTCGCCGCGCGCAGTACGACCTCGGGGAAATAGGGATTCAACTCCGGCTCGCGGACCGGCTCGGTGGTCTGTTCCGCGTTGAACGCCCAGCCGAGCTTGATCCACTCGCCGTGATCGCCGCCGTCGGGCCGGCAATGGATGCTGCCCGGCATCGGCGCCAGCAGGCGCGAAAATTCCGGCGCCGCTGCCAGCGCCTCGCGCTCGTCATCGGACCAGGCCAGCGTCTGGCCGTCGAGATCGATCGCAAACGGCATTTTGCGATCGACCGCGCGGTTGCGGTCGGCGAACGCGATCTTCTGCTGCAGCACGTTGACGATCGGCAGCTCTTCGCCATGCATCGCCGCGACATGCGCCGCGAACGGGCCCGCGGCATTGACGATGATGTCGGCCTTGATCGCCTGCCGCGCGCCATCGGCGAGCACATCGACGACGAAGCGGTCGGTCTTCGCGATACCGAGCACCCTCGCCTGCTGGAATTGCGCACCCAGCGGCCGCATCGTTTCCAGCATGTACTGGCCGAGTTGCTGGCCGCTGATGTCGCCCGCGCGGCGGATATGCAGCGCCGTCGCGACGTCCTTGTCGAAGTTTGGATAGTGCGACTGGATCAGATCGCGGCCGAGCAGGACGTCGACGCCGTCGGGCGCACTCTGCCAGTCCGCCGAATGCGGCGGCAGGTAGCCGCGGCTTGCGCCCTCGTGCAGGCGGATCAGCTTTTCGGCCTGCGCGCCATAGCCGGCGTAAAGTTGCTGCAACAATTCCTCGGGCTTTTCCTCGCGCGTGACCAGGAGATAGCCGCGCCGGGTCATGTGGATGCGGTTGTCGCTGCGGCGCGCGATCTCCTCCATCAGGTCGGTTGAATGGTTGGTGAAGTCGGCCATCGTCGGATGCGGCCACCAGTTGCGGTAGTTCTCGCCCGACTGCGCCGAGGTCAATGCCATCGGCTGGCCTTCGTCGACAATCAGCACGCGCGAACGCTTGTGCTGAACGGCGAGGTAATAGGCCGTGGCGATGCCGACGATGCCCGCACCGATCACCAGGATTTCGACGTCATTGGTCTTCACGCGCACTCTCCATAGACCGCGCAGCGCGGCCCGCGATCATTCACATTGTCAGAACGTGATCAGACCGGACGACCCTCGCCTGCATCCCGCAACGCCTGGCGCTGCGCCGAGCGCAGCGTCTTCTGCGTCTCCTCGATATGGTCGCGCAGCAGCCGGACCGCCTTCTTGACCTCGCCGTCGCGGCAGAATTCGAGCAGCCGGTAGTGCTCGCGCTGCGGACGCTCCTTGCCGGTCGCCTGCGACACCAGCGCCCGGGTGAAGCGGCCGACATGGCCGTAATTCGCCTCGATCATGCCGAGCAGGCGCGGGCGATTGCACGGCGCGTAGAGCGTGGCGTGGAATTTCCAGTTGAAGGCGCCCCATTGCGCCGGATCAGGCTCGGCATCGTAGGCGCGGAGGATTTTCGTCGCCGCCTCGAGATCGATCTCGCCCATGGCCGGGATCGCCAGGCGCAGCGCGTGGCATTCGAGCGCGATCCGGATCTCGAGCAACTCGATCACCTCGTCGATCGAGAGATCCGAGACCACCGCGCCGCGGTTGGGCAGGAAGGTCACAAAACCTTCGGCCTCGAGCTGGCGCAGCGCCTCGCGCACCGGGATGCGGCTGGTCCCGAACCGCGCGGCGAGCTCGTCCTGGCGCAGCTGCAGTCCGGGCGCGAGCTCACCCGAGCTGATCGCGGCCCGCAATGCCTCGCGCACGGCGTCCGGCGCGGAACCGTGGGGTCCGGCCCCTCGGTGGCTGGTGACGGTTGCGGGTTCCATCCGGCTTCTCTCTCGCTGTGCGGCGGCGGCGGCCAGGATATCCGGCCTAGCTGATTGTATAAAATCAGTTTGCCGATTATGCAATGCAGTGTATAAAATCTCTCCTCATCGTATCCAATATCGCCATCGTTCGCGAGCACCCCGATGCATCAAGCCGCCAAGCGATTGATCTGCCTAGCTTTTCTTGCGGCGGCGACAGCCGCCCCGGCACAGGCCCAATCGTCCGGCGGCACCCTGGCCAAGATCCGCGATGCCGGCGAAATCCGGCTCGGCCACCGCGACGTCTCGGTCCCGTTCTCCTATCTCGACGACAACCAGAAGCCGGTCGGCTTTGCGATGGACCTTTGCACCCGGATCGTCGATGCGGTGAAGGCCGAGCTGAAGCTGCCGGCGCTGCAGACCAGGCTGCAGCCGATCCAGCTCTCCACCCAGATCCCGCTGATCGAGAACGGCACCATCGACATCGTCTGCGGTCCCGCCACCAATACGCTGGAGCGGCAGAAGGTCGTCGCCTTCAGCAACACGATCTTCGTGTCGAGCATCCGTGCGGTGGTGCACAAGGACGCGCCGATCAAGACCTTTGAGGATCTCGGCGGCCGGCCGGTCTCGCTGACCTCGGGCTCGACCTCGATCGGACTGTTGAGCGCACGGGCCCAGGAGAAGAACTTTCAGACCAAGAACATCCTGACGGCGGACCACGCCGCATCGTTCCTCGCGCTGACCACCGGGCGCAGCGAAGCCTTCGTGATGGACGACATTCTGCTGGCGAGCCTGATCGCCGGCAGCCGCAACCCTGCGGACTGGCGCATCATCGACGACAGCCTGCGCACCGAACCCTACGGGCTGATCATCCGCAAGGGCGATCCGGAGTTCAAGGCGCTGGTCGACAAGACGCTGGTCGCCATGATGAAGAACGGCGAATTCCAGGAGCTCTACGCAAAATGGTTCACGCGGCCGATCCCGCCGAAGAACGTGAACCTGAATTTTCCGATGACAGCGCCGCTGAAGGATGCCGTCGCCAACCCGAACGACAAGGGCGTGTGAGGCAATCGCCGGATCGGCGGCGAATCTTTCGCAACACAGCCGCGACGTCTGAGCGGCCACCGCACACCAGCGTGCGGCGCGCGATGGCCCTCGGCTTTCCTGCTAGAAATCCACCGTCATGGAAAGCCAGAGCGTCCGCGGCATGCCGCTGATCACATAGCCGGTTGGATTGCCGATCCAGTAGTGCTTGTCGAACAGATTGGTCAGCGACGCCCTGAAGGTGGTCGGACGCCCCGCGAGCGTCGTCGCGTAACGCGCACCGATGTCGAAGGTCGCCCAGGCGGGGACGCTTTGGACGTTGTCGGCACTGACATAGGCCCGGCTGGTGTAGATGGCACGCGCCGTCGCGGTGAGGCCGGGCACGAAGGGCGTATCCCATTCGACACCGAGATTGCCCTGCAGGTCGGGCGCGCCGATCGCGTGATTGCCGTCGTAGAGGTGTCCCTGCGTTTGGGTGAGCCGGGCATCGAGCCAGGTCACGCCACCGAGAACGCGGACGCCGGGCGTGACCTCGCCGAAGGTATTGAGCTCGATACCGCGGTTTCTCTGCTCGCCATCCAGACTGTAGATCTTGGTGATGGGATCGATCACACCGCTCGGTTGGCTGATCTGGAACGCCGCAAGGCTCGCACCGAAGCCTCCGAGATCGAGCTTCGTGCCGACCTCGACTTGTCGCGTCTTGAACGGCGCAAACACCGCATTGGTATTCACCGCGCCGGAGGGCGGCGTCGGCCCCGGCGTCAGGCCTTCGATGTAATTGGCATAAAGCGAGAGTTGCTTGATCGGCCTCACCACCAAGGCGATCGAAGGCGACGTCGCGCTATCGTCGTAGTGTGTTGTTTCCAGGCCGCTGACCGGATTGAAGCTGTTCGCGATCACCTGCTGCTGGCGCGCGCCCACGATCACCTGCAACAGGCCCCCCATCGTCGTGATGGTGTCGGCAACACCGACGCTGCGCAGCCCGAGGAAGCCGGATTTGCCTTCCGGGAACGTCGACACCGGGTTGCCGGCAGTCGCCAACAAGGTCGGTCGGTAGATGTTGGTCAGGTAGGTCGCATAGTTGGTCTGCCCGAGCCAATCGGTCCGGTCGAGCGCGCTGCCGCTGACCACGACCTCGTGGCCGATGGGACCCGTGTCGAAACGCGCGCGTATGCCCGCCTCGCCGGAGGCGCCCTCCGACTTGCCGGTCTGGAACCGTGACGTGCCCAAGGCATCGCCTGCGGTGTTGAGCAACGTGGCACCGGGATCTTCCTGCTTGTCGTAGCGGAACTGGTTGCCGCCGATCGCGCCAAACACGGTGACGCTGTTGCTGAGATCGTGTTCGGCCCTGGTCAAGCCGGTCAGGCTCTGCGACCGCGCATAGTCAAACCGCTGCGCGAGATTGATACGCGGATCGGGAGCGCTCGGCATGACGATGCCGGGCACGGGCGTGTAGCCGCGCTGGGCCGCCTTCATCCAGTCGTCCTGGGAGATGATGTCCGCCGACCAGCGAAAGCGCTCTCCATGATAGTCGACGCCGAGCGAGCCCACGCCGTTGCGCGCCGACTGCCGATCGATCGTGGTGTTGCCGCCGTCGATCCCGCCGTTGAAGCGAACGCCCCATTCCTTCTGTTCGCCATAGCGGCGTGCGAGGTCCAGCTCCGCTCCAAAGCGTCCATCCGAGATGTAGCCGGCGGTCAGGCGCGTGATGTCTTCCGCCGCCCGCTTCGTCACGACATTGACCGTGCCACCGATGCTGCCTTGCGGAGCCATTCCGTTGAGAAAGGCACCCGGCCCCTTGAGCAGCTCAATGCGCTCGATGGGAGCCGGATTGATGCGGTAGGCCGGAACGAGGCCGTAGAGCCCGTTCAAGGCGATTTCGCTGTTCTCGACCCGGAAGCCGCGGATCGTCAGCGCGTCGTAACGGTTGCTGCTGCCGATCGCAGCACGCACCGACGGATCGGAATTGGTCAGCACTTCCGCAACGCTGGTTGCCTGCTGATCGCGGATCGTCTTCTCGGTGTAGCTCGTCAGACTGTACGGGGTCTCCATGTAGTCCTTGTTGCCGAGCAGGCCGAGTTGCCCGCCGCGCGCGACCTGGCCGCCGATATAGGGCACGGGTAACGCCGCCTGCTGCGCGCCGGCCGTCGGCGCGGCCGCAGCCTGCGGCACGTGCTCGCGCCTGCTCACCTGATGCGATCCCGATCGGCGCACTGAGCGCGACGACGACGGCCTCCGAACCGGCGTGGCTCGATGCTCTGGCGCGGTGACGACGATTGGAGGCAGCGGCGCAACGCTGCTCGCGGGTGACTGCTCAGGCGACTGGGCGAGCGAAGGGACCGCGGAAAGGAAGAGAGACGCGCACGCGAATTGAAATGCGCGTGGAGCGTTTGAACTGACGAGCATGAGGTCCCCGGATTCTTCGTGGCTTCGCCTCGAACATCATCAGGGTTCGAGCGCGACCACCGGGGCATAAGCAGCATGCGTTGTGAGGCCAACTAGAACGCATCTAAGCGACGGGGATAACACCTGCTGCATGAAGCGACATCGATGCGGCAGATTCCGTGTTTCGATTATTCTTTCGCTGAATCGGCGTTGCGCGCATGCGGCTTGCTTCTAATCGCCACCTTCGAGGTTAGAGGGATTCTTGATGCGATCGTCGTCGCCATCGACGCGCTGCATCCAACCGTCGCGGTGAATCGTCGCAGACCGCTGATGGCGGCGGACGGAGCGATCGACAACGACGACCGATGGATTCACCGGCATGCGTCCCCTCGCCCGCCAGGGCGAAGGGACACGCAGCCCGGCGATCAGACGCCGGCCATCATCACGTATTTGATCTCGACATATTCATCCATGCCGTGGCGCGAGCCTTCGCGGCCGAGGCCGCTTTCCTTGACGCCGCCGAACGGCGCCACTTCGGTCGTGATCAGGCCGGAGTTGACGCCGACCATGCCCGACTCCAGCGCCTCGGCGACGCGCCAGACGCGGCCGATGTCGCGCGAGTAGAAGTAGGAGGCGAGGCCGAACGGCGAGGCGTTGCACATCGCGATCACGTCGGCCTCGTCCTTGAAGCGGATCACCGGCGCGAGCGGGCCGAAGGTTTCTTCGTGCGACACCAGCGCATCCGGCCGCACATCCGACAGCACCGTCGGCTCGAAGAAGCTGCGGCCGAGCGACGAGCGCTTGCCGCCGGTCACGATCTTGGCGCCGCCCTTCACGGCGTCGGCGATGTGCCGTTCGACCTTCTCGATCGCTTCCATGTTGATCAGCGGCCCCTGCGTCACGCCAGCCTCCGTGCCGTCGCCGATCTTCATCTCCGCGACCTTCTTCGACAGCTTCGTGACGAACGCGTCGTAGATCTTGTCCTGGGCATAGAGACGGTTGGCGCAGACGCAGGTCTGGCCCATGTTGCGATACTTCGAGACGATGGCGCCTTCGACCGCGGCATCGATGTCGGCATCGTCGAACACCACGAACGGCGCGTTGCCGCCGAGCTCGAGGCCGAGCTTCTTCACGCCGACCGACGCCTGCCGGTACAGGATCTTGCCGACCTCGGTCGAGCCGGTGAAGCCGACGAAGCGCACCGCCGGATGCTCGCACAGCACCTTGCCGATCGGCGGCGCATCACCGGTGATGATGTTGAACACGCCCTTCGGCACGCCGGCCTTCTCGGCCAGCGCAACGAGCGCGAGCGCCGACAGCGGCGTCTCGTTGGCGGGCTTCAGCACCACGCTGCAACCGGCAGCCAGCGCAGGCGAGACCTTGCGGGTGATCATCGAGTTCGGGAAATTCCACGGGGTGATGGCGCCGCAGACACCGATCGGCTGCCGGATCGCGAGCAGACGCGCGTCCGGACGCTGCGTCGGGATCGTCTCGCCATAGACGCGACGCGCCTCTTCCGCGAAGAATTCGACATAGGCGGCGCCGATATCGACCTCGCCGAGCGCTTCCGCCAGCGGCTTGCCCTGCTCGGAGGTCAGGATCAGCGCGAGGTCCTCGCGGTTGGCGATGATCAGATCGAACCATTTGCGCAAGATGTTGGAACGCTGTTTCGCGGTCAGCTTGGCCCAGGCCGGAAACGCGCGCTCGGCGGCCTCGACGGCCTTGGTCGCGTCATCGGCGCTCAGCTGCGGGATCTTGATCAGCTCGACGCCGGTCGCCGGATTGTTGACGGCGAATTCGGGGGTGCCGACCCAGGCGCCGTCGATGTAGCAGCGGTCGCGCAGCAGCGAGGGGTCCTTCAGGCGGCTTTGCAGGGAGGATGCTGCGGATTGGCTGGCGCGTGCGGCAACGGGCGGGGTCATGGCGTTACTCCTGTCATTTCTGGAATTTCTTGGGGTGTTCGCCGCCTATATAAGCGGAAAGCCGCTGCGATGCACCGGCGCCGGGCGCGACCCTGCTTCAAGCAATATTGAGGGCTCGCGCGCGATCTTCTTCCACGCGCCGTCGTGCAGTGGCGCTCAGACTGCGCCGCCGGACATATAGGTTTCACGACGGCCGATCATGCGCTCGGCCGCGGCCTTGGCGTCCGCCTTGGTCGAGGTCGCGCAGGTCCGGTATTCGAGGTCGGCCTGCGCCCGCGCATCGCGGCGGCCGAACCAGGATTTGGTGCCGGACCGCAGCAGCGCCAGCGCCTGCGCGACATTCTCGACGGCCTCGAACGAGTGCAGTGCGCCGGTACCTGCGTAGCGGACTTCGTAGAGACCTGGGCTGATCGGCGCCTCGATATTCTCGCCGCGGCCCGGCCGCGGATAGCGCTTCCATTCACTCCATGTCGAAATCATTGCTGCGCCCCCGCAAGGCGGGAAATGACGAATCTTTTCGTCAAATCCGGTCCAATCCGCCGCACCGTTTGTGCAGCGATCTGAATGCGTTAATGCAAATAATCAGGTACGAAAATCATTCCTTGATCACGTTACCGTGGCCGCTTGCGGAGGTCACCGGGACTTGCGCGGCGTCCCCTGCAAAATCTGCGCGCGTGGTGAACGTCTCCCGACCAAGGCCGTTCCTAGCGGCCCGCCTTCACGACATCGCGACATCGTCGCATCGCGCCCGCCTTGCGGGAGCGGAAAAGCGGGAGGATGATCCGCCCACTTCAAAACAATAAACCCCACCGGAGGAAGCCCCCAATGCAGAGCAAGGCCCAGATCGATCAGGTATTGCGCCAGAAGAGCGAGGCAAAGGAAATTCCCG
This sequence comes from Bradyrhizobium ferriligni, assembly GCF_056837965.1. NCBI lineage: Bacteria > Pseudomonadati > Pseudomonadota > Alphaproteobacteria > Hyphomicrobiales > Nitrobacteraceae > Bradyrhizobium > Bradyrhizobium ferriligni. The sequence goes on along the minus strand of NZ_JBXEJO010000133.1, from coordinate 1,310 downwards.
GCGTGGTCGCCATCGCGGCCACCGGCAAGGACGTGATCTACGAAGGCGCGTTCGGCAAGCGCGACCTCTCCAAGAGCGATCCCATGACGGCGGACAGTGTGTTCTGGATCGCCTCGATGACCAAGGCGGTGACCTCGGCGGGCGCGATGCAGCTTGTCGAGCAGGGCAAGCTCTCGCTCGATGAGCCGATCGGCAAGCTGTTGCCCGATCTCGCCGCGGTGCAGGTGCTTGACGGCTTCGACGCCAAGGGCGAGCCGCAGCTGCGGCCGGCGAAAAAGCCGATCACGCTGCGCCAGCTCATGACCCACACCGCCGGCTTCGCCTACGATATGTGGGACGGCAACCTCGGGAAGTATCTGGAAAAGACCGGCACGCCCGGCATCATCACCTGCCTGAATGCCGCGCTGAAGACGCCGATCATGACGGACCCCGGCACGCGCTGGGAGTACGGCACCAATATCGACTTCGTCGGCAAGGCGGTGGAAGCCGCATCCGGCAAGAAGCTCGATGCCTATCTGCGCGACAACATGTTCGCACCGCTCGGCATGAGCGACACCGCGTTCAAGATCTCCGACGACATGCGCAAGCGGCTGGTCGGCATGCATGCCCGCGGCGAGGACGGCACGCTGGCGGCAATCCCGTTCGAGCTCGAGCAGAATCCTGAATTCCACATGGGTGGCGGCGGCCTGTATTCGACGGCGGCCGACTACATCAAGTTCTGCCAGATGATCCTCAACAAGGGCAAAGGCAACGGCAATCAGGTGCTGAAGGCCGAGACGGTCGCGACCATGGGGCAGAATCACATCGGCGAGCTCACCGTCGGCAAGATGACGACGGCCCTGCCGATGTACACCAACGATGTCGATCTCTATCCCGACATCGTCAAGAAGTGGGGACTGAGCTTCCTCATCAACACCGCCAAGACGCCGGAAGGCCGCAGCGCCGGCAGCCTCGCCTGGGCGGGCCTTGCCAACACCTATTACTGGATCGATCCGTCGCGCGACGTCTGCGGCGTGATCCTGACCCAGCTGTTGCCGTTCGCCGACAAGCACAGCCTGGAAGCCTTCGCAGGCTTCGAGAAGGGCATCTATGCCGGGCTGGACGCCGGCAGCGGGCAGAGAGCGGCGTAAGGTAGAGCGAGGTCAGGCGACATCGGTCCAACAGCGCACTCGCTGCACCTCTCCCGCTCGCGGGGGAGGTCGCATCGCATCGAAAGATGCGATGCGGGTGGGGGCTCTCTCCAATGAGGGAGTGCGACTCGCGGCGACACCCCCACCCCAACCCTCCCCCGCAAGCGGGAGAGGGAGCAC
>NZ_JBXEJO010000132.1:0-10940 GCF_056837965.1 Bradyrhizobium ferriligni | reverse complement strand
GGGGTGGGGGCTCTCTCCACGAATCATTTGGTGGAGAGAGCCCCCACCCGCATCGCATCTTCGATGCGATGCGACCTCCCCCGCAAGCGGGAGAGGTGAACTTCAGCGCCGCTCACAGGCCCGCCAGATAGTCCACCAGTGCGGCCAGGTCGTCGGGCGACGTTGCCAGCATCAGGTCGGACATGCCGGGATTGTTGCCGCGCGCACGGGTGCGGAAATCGGCGATGGTCTTGGCGAGATAATCCCGTCCCATTCCGGCCAGCCGCGGCACCGTGCCGTCGCCCTGGAAGCGATCGAGATGGCAGGCCGGGCAACCGACCGAGCGGCTGGCGCTGACCGCTTTCTCCGCCACGTCCTTCGGCGCGCGCGGCTGGCCGAGGTCAGGCCACGGCTTCTGCGAAAAATATTCCGCGATCGCCAGCATGTCGTCGCGCTCGAACTGCGTCGCGATCGGCTGCATGATCTCGCTCTTGCGATCGCCGCGCTTGAAATCGCGCAGCTGGATGTAGAGATAGCCGGCCTGCTGGCCCCAGATCGTCGGAATGGTCTTGTCGACCGGCTTGCCGTTCTCGCCGTGGCAGCCGGCGCAGACCTGCACCTTGTCTTCAATCGTCTCAGCACATGCCTGCACCGCCATCAGCAGCAGCGCGGCGCCGCAAACCATCAATCTACTGAACATCTGCTCATCCGTAGAAAACAGAGGCGGGACCGAACCGGTCCCGCCTTGCCGTCAATGTTCGCACGCGTGATGCATCAGGCCCGGGCTCAGTCGAGCGTGAAGGCGATGATGTTGTTGCCACGCTTGTAGTCGAGCTGGGTGTTACCGCCCGCGCCGACCACGATATATTGCTTGCCGCCGGCCATGTAGCTCGACGGCGGCGCGTTGACACCGGCGCCGGCCCGGAAGCTCCACAGCTCCTTGCCGTTCGACGAATTGTAGGCCGCGAACTTGCCGTTGCCTTCACCGGTGAAGACCAGGCCGCCGGCGGTGGCGAGGATGCCGCCGATCATCGGCTCGGGTGTGTTGACCTGCCATTTGATCTTGCCGTTGTTGTAGTTCACCGCGGTGATGTTGCCCGCCTGCTTCTCGCCCGGGATCACCTTGAAGGCACCGCCCAGCCACAGCTTGCCGTTCGGATAGGCCGAGCTCTCGACGTGGTACGTCATCGGCTGGTGCAGGTTGATGGCGTAGGCCAGCTCCTGTCCCGGATCGGTCGCGATCGGCGACCATTCGACGCCGCCATTGGCGCCGGGCAGCATGCGCGCACCTTCCTTGGTCGGCAGCACCCACATGTTTTCCTGCGGTACCATCGCCTCGGAGAAGCGGATCAGGCTGCAGTCCTTGCGATCGTGCACATAGATGTGCCCGGTCTTGCCGGCATGAATGACGCCGGGAATCGTCTTGCCGCTCTTGTCCTTGACGTTGACCAGCACCGTCGGGCTGACCGCGTCGAGGTCCCAGACATCATGGGCGATGTACTGGAAGTGGCAGACATACTTGCCGGTGTCGAGATCGAGCGAGACCAGCGAGTTGGTGTAGAGGTTGTCGCCGGGCCGGTTCGAGCCGTCGAGGTCGGGCGATGGGTTGCCGACGACGAAGTAGATCCGGTTGGTCGCGAGATCGACCGACGGGTTCTGCCACACGCCGCCACCGAGCTTGGCATAGGGATCGCCGATCTTGGCGAGCATGTCCTTCTCGGCCTGGATATTGCGATGCATGTCGCGGCCGGTGGCATCCTTGGTCGCCCAGACACCGACGGAGTTCTCCGGAATGGTATGGAAATTCCAGAGCTGCTTGCCGGTCTTGGCGTCATAGGCGCGCACGAAACCGCGGATGCCGTATTCGCCGCCATTGGTTCCGATCAGGACCTTGTCCTTGACCACCGTCGGCGCCATCGTCTCGCTGTAGCCGAGCTCGGGATCGGCGATGTTGGTGGTCCAGACCACCTCGCCGGTCTTGGCATTCAGCGCCATCAGCTTGGAATCGAGCGTCGCCAGATAGACCCGGTCGCCGAGCACCTGGACGCCGCGATTGTTGGGACCGCAGCAATAAACCGTGATCGGGCCCATCTTGTGGGCATAGTGCCAGAGCTGCTGACCGGTCTTGGCGTCGAGCGCATAGACATGGCTGAACGACGTCGTGACGAACATCACGCCATCGACGACGATCGGAGATGTCTCAAGCGATTCCTTGACGTCGGTCTGGAAGATCCATGCGACATGCAGGTTCTTCACATTGTCCCGGCTGATCTGCTTGCCCGGATAGAAGCGCGTCTGGGCGTAATTGCCGTTGGTGAGCAGGAAGTCCCTGCTGTTCTTGTCGGCGGCGTTGAGCTGCTCCTGGGTCACCGGGGACACATTGGCGTTACCGAGGACCGACTGCTTCTCCTGCTTGACTTCCTGTGCGATGGCGGCGCCCGACAACAGGCCAACGCCGAGCGCGGCGAATGCCGCAAGCCCTTTCACATACATATCTTCCCCCGTTATTTCTTGGTTGCAATATTAGGGATGCGTGTCTGCTACTTCCCTTCGAGGCCCGGCCGCCGCTGGCGAGCGCGCAACCCGTTGCGTGGCCTGGTTGCGCTGCAATAGACGATCAAAAAAGGACGACGACAGGTATCGATGGATGGGTTCCATGTTAGCGCGGTCTTTCACAAAGACAACCGATGCGCTCAATGCGAAGCCGAAGCAGCATGACTTCGTACGCTCGAAATGCAGAGATCGCGGGTCGGCATCAAATCCGAACGATATCGGGTGCTTCGGACACCTTCACGCATCGCCGGACAGATTTGCCTTCGCAGGCGCAGCACGCAAAATGAGACTAAGCGTCAAGCGACGGCATCGCGCGAGACGCCGCGCCGGCTGTGGCGGTGCATGGCCTACCAATAGTCGGCCGGCAACTCCCGGCTCCGCGGCGGATCGGCGCCGGGCCGCGTGCAGGTGAAGGCGGCGCATTTGCAAGCAAAGGACAGCGCACGTGTCAGCTCGGCCGCGGAGGTGTCGCGCAGCCGCTGTCGCGCGATCCGGTCCAGCCGATGCAACGCGGCGAGCAGCGCGGCCTGAAAGCTGTCGCCAGCGCCGATCGTATCGACGACGTTCACCACCGGCGCTTCGGCCGCGATCGGTCCGGCCTTGCGATGCCAGGCGCAGGCGCCATCATGGCCGCGCGTGATGACGACAAGCGATGCGCCGCCCGACAGCAGCGCCTCGGCCCTCGCAGCATAGGCCTCGTCGCCGAACAGATAGGCGAAGTCGACGTCGGACATCTTCACGATGTCGGCCTTGGCGCAGAACGCCAGCATGCGCGCACGGTAGGCGTCCTTGTCCGTGACGAGGTTCGGCCGGCAGTTCGGATCGAGCGCGATCGTCACATTCGCCCGCGCATCCTCGATCAAGGCCAGCGTCTCCGCCGCATCCTTGTCATGGACCAGCGTGGTCGATCCGGTGTGGAGGCAGGTGATGCCGTCAAGCGCGACCGCATCGCGTCGATAGATCCAGTTCCGCGATGCGGTGTCGGCGTCGTAGAAGGCGTATTGCGTCTCGGTGCCGGTGACGCGCGCAAAGGCCAGCGTGGCCTGGCGATTGCTGCGCGTGGCGCGACGAAGATCGACGCCGGACGCCACGGCATGATCGGCGATCATCTTGCCGAAGGTGTCGGTCGAGATGCCGCCGACAAAGCCGGTCGGAACGTCGAGCCGGGCGCTGCCGATCGCGATGTTGAGGCAGGAGCCGCCGACCGCGGGCGTCAGGGCCTCGCGTCCATCCGCCGTCTTCGACGGCAGGAAATCGATCAGCGCATCTCCGCAACTCAGCAGCATGGGACAAACCTTACGTCGGCGCTTCGCCGGGCGCCCGCCTCATCGCCTCGCGGCTGTCGCGGTCAAGTTCTCGCAGCATTTTGTGCACGCCGCGCTTCTTGCGGTGGAACTCGGCAAGCTCCGGCCTGGTCGGCTCGCTCAACCGCCCGAGCGCCGACATGCCGGCCATCGCCGCATTGATCGAATTGTGCGCGCCGCTGGCGACCGCGCCCAGCATCGCGGCGCCGAGCAGCACCGGCTCATGGGTCTGCGGCAGCGCCACTGCGTAGCCTGTCGTGTCGGCCATGATCTGGCGCACCAGGGGGCTGCGGCTCGCGCCACCGCCGATCACGATGGTCTTGCCATTGACGCCATGCGCCTGCAAGGCGTCGATGACGTCGGCAAGGCCATAGGCGAGCCCGCACAGGCCGGCGATGAACAGCCGCTCCAGCGCCGACACGTCGGTGTCGAGATCGAGCCCCGCGATCACGGCACGCGAGCCGGGATCCGCATAGGGCGAACGGTTGCCGAGGAACTCCGGCAGAACGTGAACGTGGCGCGCGAGCAACGCCGCGGCACCGGCATTGCCGCTGCGCGCCAGGATGCGCTTCTCGAGGTATTCGATGATGTCGACGCCGTCGGTCTTCGCCGCGACCGCAACCTCGGCATGCGCCGGATGCGACTTGAGCAGGTGATCGATCGCGGCGCCCGCCACCGATTGGCCGCCCTCGTTCAGCCAGAAGCCCGGCACCATGCCTTCGAAATACGGCCCCCAGACACCGGGCACGAAGCAGGGATCGACGGTCGTCGCCATGATGCAGGCCGACGTTCCCATGATGTAGGCGAGCCGTTGGCAGACATCGACCTCGGCGCCGGAGCCATCGCGGCCGCCGATCGCGCCGACGCCGCCGGCATGGGCATCGATCAGGGAGGCCCCGACCGCGGTTCCCGGCAGCAGGCCGAGATCGCGCGCGGCATCCTCGGACAGCCCACGGCCGAGCGGCGAGCCGGGCGGCACGATCTCGCTACCGATCCGCCCAAAGCGATCGGCCGCGAGCGCCTCGAGCCCGACCCGCTTGAAAAAGGCTTCACTCCAGCCGCCCTCACCGGCGACATAGGTCCATTTGCAGGTAACGGTGCAGGTCGAGCGCGCCAGCGAGCCGGACGCGCGGAACGACAGATAGTCGGCAAGATCGAAGAAGTGCCCGGCAGCCTCGAAGGTCGCGGGCAGATGCCGCTTCAGCCAGAGGATTTTCGGGATCTCCATCTCCGGCGAGATGGCGCCGCCGACATAGCGCAGCACCTTGTCGCCGGTCGCGTTGACGAATTCGGTTTCGTCCATCGCGCGGTGATCCATCCAGACCACGACATTGCGCGCGGGATCGCCGGACGGGCTGACGGTGAGCGGCCGGCCTGCCCTGTCGAGCACGACCAGCGAACAGGTCGCGTCGAAGCCGATGCCTTTGACGCTTTCGGCGGTAACCGCGGCCTCCCGCATTGCGTGGCGCACCGAGGCGACGCAGGCCGCCCAGATGTCGTCGGACGATTGCTCGACGATATCGCCGGGCTCGTGCCAGACCCGGATCGGGTGCCGGGCCGAACCCAAAAGCTTCCCCGACTCGTCGAACACGCCCGCCCGGGCGCTGGTGCTTCCGACGTCCACCCCGATATAGGCTTGCCGCATAGCCGCTCTATCTTCTGTTGAGCACGATCTCCCCGGGCAACCCTACCAGCAAGTGTAGCCGCCATCGACCAGAACGATGCTTCCGGTCATCAGGCTCGCAGCATCGGAGGCCAGGAACAAGACGACGGAGGCGATCTCGTCGACCTGCCCCATCCGCGCCATCGGGGTTCCGCCGATCCAGGCGTCGTACATCTTGGGGCTGTTCTTCACGAAGGCATTCAGCGGCGTCTCGATATAGGTCGGCGCCACGGCGTTGACGCGAACCCCGCGCGCGCCCCATTCGGCCGCGAGCGATTTCGTCAGGTGATGCACCGCGGCCTTGGAAGCATTGTAGAAGCACTGTTCCTGCGGCTTGTTGACGATGAAGCCGGACATCGAGCCGACATTGACGATGGTGCCGGATTTCGCCTTCAGCATGTGATTGCCGAAGGCGCGGCAGCACCAGAAGGTGCCGTTCAGGTTGACGTCGATGACGTTGAGCCAGTGCTCGTCGGTCACGGTTTCCGCCGGCGTCTCGCTGCGCGCGATGCCGGCATTGTTGACGAGAATGTCGACCTTGCCGTACTTGCGCACCAGCTCGTCGGCGACCGCAGAGACGCGGCCGGAATCCGTGACGTCCATCAGCGCGATATCGGCGTCAAAGCCCTTGGCCTTGAGCGCGGCTAACGCGTCATTGGCGACCTTGGCGTCACGGTCGCCGATGATGACCTTGGCCCCGGCTTCCGCCAGCGCCTCGGCGCAGGCGAGCCCTATGCCCTGACCCGCGCCGGTGATGATGGCGGTCTTGCCGCCGAGCCTGAATTTTTCGAGATACATTTTCTTCTTCCTTAGCTTCTATTTGAGCATGATCTGTTCGGAAAACTGCTTCACACTTTGCGCTAACGCGGCCCTCCGGGTCCGGATCATGCTCTACGCGTGAATCGATTTTCCGCTGTCGTCGAAACGGTGGATGCGCGCCGGATCCGGGATCAGCGACACCCGGTCGCCGGGATGCAGATCAAGCTCGCCGATATAGCGCGCGGTCAGCATTCCCAGCGGTCCGGCGTCGACATAGAGGAAGGTGTCGCTGCCGAGATGCTCGGCGACCGAGACGGTGCCGTGCCAGCCGCCCTGCCCGTCGCGCTCGACCCTCAAATGCTCGGGCCGTACCCCGATGGTCGCGGCGCCCTGCTGCTTCGCGATCTCATCGGTGACGAAATTCATCTTCGGCGAGCCGATGAAGCCGGCGACGAACAGATTGGCAGGCTTCTCGTAGAGCTCGAGCGGCGAACCGTATTGCTCGATCTTGCCGGCGTTCAGCACTACGATCTTGTCGGCCATGGTCATGGCCTCGACCTGGTCGTGGGTGACGTAGATCGCCGTGGTGCCGAGCTGCTTCTGCAACCGCGTTACTTCGAGCCGCATCTGCACCCGCAGCGCGGCGTCGAGGTTCGACAGCGGCTCGTCGAACAGGAACGCCTTCGGCTCGCGCACGATGGCGCGCCCGATCGCGACGCGCTGGCGCTGGCCGCCGGAGAGCTCGCGCGGCTTGCGGTCGAGATAGGGCGTCAGGTTGAGCGTTGCTGCGGCCGCCTCGACCTTGCGGTTGATCTCGTCCTTGGCGATCCCGGCCATCTTCAGGCCGAACGCGATGTTGCCGCGCACGCTCATATGCGGATAGAGCGCGTAGGACTGGAACACCATCGACAGCCCGCGCTTGGCCGGCGGCACGTCGACCACATTGCGTCCGTCGATCAGGATAGCGCCGCCGGTGACATCCTCGAGCCCCGCGATCAGCCGCAGCAGCGTGGTCTTGCCGCAGCCGGACGGGCCGACGAAGACGACAAAGGAGCCGTCGGCGATGTCGAGATCGGCGCCCTTGATGATGTGGACCGGCCCGAACGATTTTTGCACACCCTGCAGCGTAATCTGACCCATGGCAAAAGCCTTTCTGCTACTTGACCGCGCCGAAGGTCAGGCCGCGGACGAGCTGCCGCTGACTGAACCAGCCGAGCACGAGAATGGGCGCGATCGCGAGCGTCGACGCCGCCGACAATTTCGCCCAGAACAATCCTTCCGGGCTGGAATAGGACGCGATGAAGACGGTAAGCGGCGCGGCCTCGAGCGTCGACAGATTGAGGGTCCAGAACGCCTCGTTCCACGCCAGGATCAGATTGAGCAGCAACGTCGAGGCCAGCCCCGGCACCGCCATCGGCGTCAGCACATAGATCAGCTCGCGCCCGATCGTGGCGCCGTCCATCCGCGCCGCCTCGAGGATGTCCTTCGGGATCTCCTTGAAATAGGTGAACAGCATCCAGATCACGATCGGCAGATTGCCGAGACACAGGATGAAGATCAGACCAGAGCGGGTGTCGAGCAGGCCGAAGGTGCGGTAGATCAGGTAGATCGGCACCAGCACGCCGACCGGCGGCATCATCTTGGTGGACAGCATCCAGAGCAGCACGTCCTTGGTCCGCTTGGTCGGCGAGAACGCCATCGACCACGCCGCCGGAATCGCGATCAGCATCGCGATCAAGGTCGAGCCGCCGGCGATGATGATCGAGTTGAGCGCGTGGTGGAAATAGTCGCTGCGCTCCTGCACCGTGGCGTAGTTTTCGGTGGTCCAGTGGAAGAACAGGAACGAGGGCGGGATCGCGAACGCCTCGAGTTCGGTCTTGAAGCTAGCCAGCACCATCCAGAGGATCGGGAAGAAGATCAGGAAGCCGACCAGCCAGGCCCCCGCCGTCGAGATCACCTTGCGCCGTGTCGTGACCATCCGCGCCATGACGTTACGCCTCCAGATTCCGGCCGACGATACGAACGAGGAAGAAGGCGACGATGTTGGCGAGCACCACCGCAACCAGGCCGCCCGCCGAGGCGCTGCCGACGTCGTACTGGATCAGCGCCTGCGAATAGATCAGGAAGGCGATGTTGGTGGTCTGCAGGCCGGGGCCGCCGCCGGTGGTGACGAAGATCTCCGCAAACACCGTGAGCAGGAAGATGGTCTCGATCAGGATCACCACGGTGATCGGGCGCGCCAGGTGCGGCAGCGTGATGTAGATGAAGGTCGAGATCGCACTCGCGCCGTCCATTTCGGCCGCCTCCTTCTGCTCCTCGTCGAGCGATTGCAGCGCGGTCAGCAGGATCAAGGTCGCGAACGGCAGCCATTGCCAGGAGATGATCAGGATCACCGAAAACAGCGGCGCGTCGTTGAACCAGTCGATCGCCGGCAGCCCGAACAGATGCACGATCCAGGCGAACAGGCCCGACACCGGATGCATCAACAGGTTCTTCCAGACCAGCGCGCTCACCGTCGGCATCACGAAGAACGGCGCGATCACCATCAGCCGGACGATCGAGAGCCCGACCACCTGCTGGTCGAGCAGCACCGCCAGCGGCACGCCGAGGATGATCGTGATCGCGAGCACCGAGCCGACCAGCACCAGCGTGTTCTGCAAAGAGGCGAGGAAGGCCGGATCGGTCAGGAAGTAGCGGAAATTCTCCAGGCCAACGAAGGATTCAGACCCGGGATCGAGCAGGTTATAGTGCAGGGTCGCGAAATAGATCGTGAGCGCCAGCGGCACGATCATCCAGATGAACAGCAGCGCCACCGCGGGCGTGAGCAGCGTGCGTGCGAGCAGTTGGGTCTGCTGGGTCGCCATCCCCGCCTCCTTCTTAAGGAAAGGAGCGACCATCCCGCTGCGGGACAGGATGGTCGCAAGTGGCCCAGCTCGGGAGGTCTAAGCTGGTCGGGCGGCCGAGGCGTTTGACGCGCCTTGGCTATTGGATCGCGTTCCGTGTTGTGAGCATGATCTTTTCGGAAAGCCGCTTCACACTTTGCGCTTACGCGGCCCTCCGGGTCCGGATCATGCTCACTTGATGTAGCCCGCGCGCTTCATTTCGCGCTCGGTCGCGGACTGCGCAGCCGAGAGCGCCGCATCGACGGTGGTCGAACCTGAGAGCGCGGCCGAGAACTGCTGGCCCACCTGGGTGCCGATGCCCTGGAATTCAGGGATCGCCGCGTATTGCACGCCGACGTAAGGCACCGGCTTCACCGTCGGCTTGTTCGGATCGGCGGCATCGATCGAGGCCAGCGTCAGCTTGGCGAAGGGGGCGACCTTCAGATAGTCGGGGTTCTTGTACAACGAGGAGCGCGTGCCCGGCGGCACGTTGGCCCACCCCTCCTTCGCGGCAACGAGCTTGGTGTAGTCCTTGTTGGTCGCCCAGGCGATGAACTTCTCGGCCGCCTCGACCTTCTTCGAACCGGCAGGAACTGCGAGACTCCACGCCCACAGCCAGTTGGCGTTCTTGCCGAGCCCGGTGTTCGGCGCCAGCGCAAAGCCGACCTTGTCGGCGACCGTGGATTCCTTCGGATTGCTCACGAACGACGCCGCCACCGTGGCGTCGATCCACATCGCGCATTTGCCGGCGTTGAACAGCGCGAGGTTCTCGTTGAAGCCGTTGGAGCTGGCGCCGGGAGGGCCGGCCTGTTTCATCAGGTCGACATAGGTCGTCAGCGTCTTCTTCCATTCCGGCGAGGTGAATTGCGGCTCCCACTTCTCGTCGAACCAGCGCGCGCCGTAGGAATTGGCCATCGCGGTCAGGAACGCCATGTTCTCGCCCCAGCCGGCCTTGCCGCGCAGGCAGATGCCATAGACGCCGGCGGACTTGTCGGTCAGCTTCTTGGCGGCGTCGACCACGAAGTCCCAGGTCGGGCTCTCCGGCATCTTCAGGCCGGCCTTGTCGAACAGGTCGGTGCGATACATCACCATCGAGCTCTCGCCGTAGAACGGCGCGGCATAGAGCTTGCCGTCGACCGAGACCGCATCCTTGATCTTGGGCAAGAGGTCGCCGACGTCGTAATCGGCGCCGAGCTTGTCGAGCGGCACCAGCCAGTTCTTCTTGGCCCAGATCGGCACCTCATAGGTGCCGATGGTAAGCACGTCGAACTGGCCGCCCTTGGTGGCGATGTCGGTGGTCACGCGCTGGCGCAGCACGTTCTCCTCGAGCGTCACCCATTTGACAGTGATATCAGGATTCTTCGCGGTGAATTCGCTGGTGAGCCCCTGCATGCGGATCATGTCGCCATTGTTGACGGTCGCCACCGTCAGCGTGGTCTGGGCGATCGAGGGGGCAGAGATCAAAACAGCAGCCGCGCCCGCAACGGCGCAAAGGACGTTTTTCAAGGTGACCTCCCTTATGTCACGTTGAGCATATGCCCACGTGTTGAGCGTATGTTCATCCTGTCGCCAAATTTTGTCAAGCGCGCGGAAGCGCCGTCCCGCGCGTTTGCGGGTTCCGCCACAGCCTGGAATGGAGGTGTTTGCGGAGGTGAAGAGAGCGGCTGACTGGAGTTGGATTGAGCTGGAGCAGTGTCGAAGGTTTACCTCTCCCGCTTGCAGGGGAGGTCGAATCGCATCGGAGATGCAATCCGGGTGGGGGTTCTCTCCACGATATGACTTGAGGATAGACCCCCACCC
>NZ_JBXEJO010000131.1:0-11705 GCF_056837965.1 Bradyrhizobium ferriligni | reverse complement strand
GGGTTGGGGTGGGGGTGCCACCGCGAGTCATATCGTGGAGAGAACCCCCACCCGCATTGCATCTTCGATGCAATGCGACCTCCCCCGCAAGCGGGAGAGGTGAAGAAAGACTCAGATCGGCTTGATCACCCTGAAGTCGAGACCGTCGGCTTCGGCAAGATACATCGGCATCCTGGCATGGCCGCTGCGCACCGTGACCGGACCGCGCGGGCCGCGATAGACGAGGTTGTCCGCCGCCGCGAGCAGCGGCCGCATGTCCAGCGTGCCGGCGCGGTTGGCGGCGGCCTCGAGCAGGCAGAACCCTTCATAGGCGGACTCGCTGCACGAGCCGACCGGCGGCGCGAACGCCCCGAACATCGCGCGATAGCGCTCCCTGAAATCGTCGCCGGCCTGCGAGCCGACGGAGGGGAAATAGCCGGAAGCGCAGTACAGGTTCTCGGTCTTGTCGGCGCCGATGCCGAGCAGCGCGGTCTCGTCGAAACAGCCGGCAAAGCGCAGCGTGGTGGCGGCAAGGCCGGCATCGGCGAAGGCGCGGTTGAAGGTCACGCTGTCGGTGCCGATCAGCGAGATCAGCACGACATCGGGCTTCGCGGCGCGGATGCGTTCCAGCTGCGCCTCGTGATCATCCTCGCCGACCGGCACGAACTCCTCGCCGACCACTTGGCCACCGGTCTCCTTGATGTAACGCTTCACCGCGCGGTGCGACTGCCATGGCCAGACATAGTCGCTGCCGATCAGGTACCAGCGCGAGGCGCGCTTTGCTTCGGCCAGCCAGTGGATCGACGGCCGGTTCTGCCAGCGCGGCGTCTCGCCGATCGCGATGACGCCGGGCGTCCGCTCGCCGCCCTCATAGACCGGCGTGTAGATGTAGGGGATCTTGCTGCGGGTAATCAGGCCGCGCAGCGCGACGCGCACCGCGCTGGTGTGCATGCCCATGATGAGATCGACGTCGTCGGACGCGATCGCCTGCTCGGCGCGGTCGAGCACTTCCTCGATCGGTCCGCCGGCGTCATAGACCGAGAACTCGATCTCGCGGCCGAGGATGCCGCCGCGCCGGTTGATGTCGGCGACCGCAAGCTGCGCGCTCGAGGTCGCGGCCGGTCCCCACATCCCGGGCGAGCCGGTGCAGCAGACGAAGCCAGCGATCCGCAGCCGGCTGCGCGCACCGCGCGGACCGAAACCGTCCCGATCCATCGGGGAAAATACCCGATCGGACCGCGCCGACGTCAGGTTCCGGAACAGCAGGGAGGGCGGGCATGGAAGGCCGCCATACCTGTTGCTCGAGGTTCGGGCCATGACGTAGGGCGTCGAATGCACACCTGCTCCTGTCTGGCACCGGCAAGCCGCGCGGCGAGCGCGGCATCGCCCGGTCCATCTAGATCGTCCTGATCACATTGAAGTCGAGACCGTCGGCCTCGGCAAGATAGATCGGCATCTCGGCGCGGCCGTCGCGGATGGTGACGGTGCCGCGGGCGCCGCTGTAGACGAGGTTGTGCGCTGCGGCGGACAACGGTCCGATCGACAGCGAGCGCGCCTGATTGGCCGCCGCCTCGAGAAAACGCATCCCCTCATAATTGGACTGCCCGACCGAGCCGATCGGCGGCGCATGCGCGCCGAACATCGCGCGGTAGCTGGTCCGGAAGTCGTCATTGGCGCGCGAATCAACGCAGCCGAAATAGCCGGAGGCGCAGAACAGGTTTTCGGTCGAGTCCGGGCCGATGCCGAGCATCACGGTCTCGTCCATCGCGCCGGCGTAACGCAGCGTGGTCGCGGCAAGCCCTGCTTCGGCGAAGGCGCGGTTGAAGGTGATGCTGTCGGTGCCGATCAGGGTGATCAGCACGACATCGGGCTTGGCGGCGCGAATCCGCGCCAGATGCGGCTCGTGATTGTCCTCGCCGAGCGGGACGAATTCCTCGCCGACGACCCGGCCGCCGGCCTCCTTGATGTAGCGCTTCACCGCGCGATGCGATTGCCAGGGCCAGACATAGTCGCTGCCGATCAGGTACCAGCGCTGCGCCTTCTTGACCTCGGTGAGCCAGTGGATCGCCGGCCGGCTTTCCGCGCGCGGCGTCTCGCCGATCGCCATCACCCCGGGCGTTCGCTCGCCGCCCTCATAAACCGGCGTGTAGACATAGGGGATGCGGCCGGCTGTGACCTTGCGCAGCGCGAGGCGCACCGCCGAGATATGCGAGCCCATGATGACATCGATCTCGTCGAACGCGATCGCCCGCTCGGCGCGGCGCACCACCTCCTCGATGGGCCCGCCGGCGTCGTACATCGACAATTCGACCTCGCGGCCGCGGATGCCGCCGCGGCGGTTGATCTCGGCGACCGCGAGCATGACGCTGTTGGCGGAAATCGGCCCCCAGATCCCGGGCGCGCCGGAGAAGGTGATGAAATTGCCGATTCGAAGCTTGCTGTCGGTGCCGCGACGGCGCGACGAGCCCGGCTTGAGGGTCAAAGCGAGATCGGCCGCGCAGGACGACGGGTTTCGAAACAGCAGCGGCGGCGTGACGGGCATGCCGCCATACGCCTGGAAAGAGACCGTCGAGAGCACGCCAACTCCTGTCTGGGAAGCAGTACGCAACGCAGCCAGCGGGCGGTCGCGGCATCCGCCCCTTGGTTGGGGGAATATCCTAGGTGAAAATATTGAATATTCAACAATTGAAGTGCATATAGAAACGGCATGAGTTGCCGGACATTCATTCACCGGGTCAGGAACCAGGTCTCACGCCGTGGCTAAACCGCCGAAAGAAAATTCCCCGATCACCGAACATCTCGCCTACCTGCTGGCGCAAGCCAACCGGGAGATCAACCGGCAGTTGGAGACGCGGCTCGCCAAGGAAGGCGTGCCGGTCGAGCAGTGGCGCATCCTGAAAGTGCTGTCCGACGGCAACGGCCACTCGATGGGCGAGCTTGCGGATGCTGTGCTGCTCAACCATCCGACGCTGACCAAGATGATCGACCGCATGGTGTCGGACGCCCTGGTCTATCGTGTCCAGGATCCCAAGGATCGCCGCAAGGTGCTGATGTTCGTCTCCGACCGCGGCAAGGCGCTGTGCCGGCGGCTCAACTCGCTCGCGGTGAGCCAGGAGGAGCACATTGTCGAGAGCTATGGCGACAAGTCGACCACCGAGCTCAAGCGCCTGCTGGAAAGCCTGATCGGCAGCGCCAACTAAGGCCGCGCCGGCCCGGCGCGTTCCTATCGAAACCATCGAAAAAAGACCGGCAGGAAATGTCGGGATGCGGCGGTTTGGTGCGTCCTTGGGGCGCGCCCTGCGGCGCAGCCTTCGCGCGCCGTCGCGCAGGCTTCCCCGATCGACAATTAGCGAGGACTTCCCGTCATGACTTCGATCACGCCGTTCCTCTGGCTCGACAACAACGTCCGCGATGCCGTCGCCTTCTACCAATCGGTGTTTCCGAACGCCAAGATCGAGACCGTCAGCGATTTCATGGCGACCTTCGAGCTCGAGGGGCAGCGGTTCCACGCGCTCAATGGCGGGCCGCAGCACAAGTTCAACGAGGCGGTGTCGTTCTTCCTGAGCGTCGAGACCCAGGAGCAGGTGGACTACTTCTGGGAGAAGCTCACCGACGGCGGCCAGGAATCGCGCTGCGGCTGGCTCAAGGACAAATTCGGCCTGTCCTGGCAAGTGATCCCATCAGCGCTGGGCCGCTATCTCAGCGCCCCTGACCGCAAGGCAGCCGATCGCGCGATGCAGGCGATGCTGAAGATGCAGAAGATCGTGATCGCCGATCTCGACAGGGCCTACGCCGGCTGACCGCAATGCGGTTGCGACCGGCGGGCCAATTGCCCCGCCGCGTCGTCTGGGGCGACCGGCCGCACCGGATTTTTCTCCGATGGGAGCAGGCCCGCGTTTGCGGTGCGGGATGTATCTTGCCAAGCCAACCACTTGCCGGCATGCGCAATTTCCAAGAAGCTAGCAGGCATTTCTCAATACCATTTTCAGGGAGGCACGATTTCCATGAAGACGATTGTCGGACTTGCTTTGGCTGCAATGCTGGTCACGCCCGCGAGTGCACAGGACTCGCCGTTTCGAAAAGAGCTGAAGCGAGCAGATTTGAGCGGCACCAACATGGAGGTCATCACGAGCATCAGCGAACTGAAGCCCGGCGACACGTCGATGCTGCACTTCCATAATGGTGAGGAGTCGTACTACTTCCTCGAAGGCGGCACCATCGAGTTGCCGGACGGAAAGCAGGTGGCAATTCCGACCGGCGCAGTTGGCATCACCATGCGCGGTGCACCGCACGGCGCCTACAAGGTCGTCGGCGACAAGGCGATCAAGCTGTTGACCGTCCATATCGTCGACAAGGGCAAGCCGCTCTACGACACGCCGAAGTAGCTAGGCGGCCATCGTGCGAACAGCGGGCACGGCGGGCTGCACGCGCTTGCTCTTCGACGCTCGGCTTACTGGAGTGGCGCGCTTACGCGTACCTTCCGTGGCAGTGCTTGTACTTCTTGCCTGACCCGCAGGGGCAGTCCTCGTTGCGGCCGACCTTGCCCCAGCTTGCGGGGTCGTTCGGATTGCGGTCGGTGGCAATCATCCCCGGCGCCAGCGAGGCCTGGGCGTAGGTCGCCTCGGTCAGGCGGGCCTGCGCGAACTCGTCCTCGCCGGTGTTGGGATCGAGCTTGTGCGCTTCCATCAGCGGCAGCGGCTGCGGCGGCTCCTCCGGCGGCACGATCTCGACCCGCATCAGCTGCGCGGTGACGGCCTCGCGCAGATGCGCGCTCATCTCCTGGAACAGGTTGAAGGCTTCGGTCTTGTACTCCTGCAACGGATCGCGCTGGCCATAGCCGCGCAGGCCGATCACCTGGCGCAGATGGTCGAGCATGATCAGGTGCTCGCGCCAGAGATGGTCCAGCGTCTGCAGCAGGATGGTCTTCTCGACGTAACGCATCACGTCGGGACCCCATTGCGCGACCTTGGCCGCCATGCGCTCGTCGACATGGGTCTCGATGCGGGTCAGCAGCTCCTCGTCGGCGATGCCCTCTTCCTTCGCCCATTCGTCGACCGGCAGATCGACGTCGAGCACGCGCTTCAGCTCGTCCTTGAGGCCCGCGGTGTCCCACTGTTCGGCATAGGCGTGCTCGGGAATGTATTTGGTGACCACGTCCTCGACGAAGGCATGGCGCATGTCGGTCACGGTCTCGACGACGCTGTCGTCCTTCATCAGGTCGACGCGCTGGTCGAAGATCACCTTGCGCTGGTCGTTCTGGACGTTGTCGAACTTCAAGAGGTTCTTGCGGATGTCGAAGTTGCGCGCCTCGACCTTCTGCTGCGCCTTCTCGAGCGCCTTGTTGATCCAGGGATGGATGATCGCTTCGCCTTCCTGCAGGCCGAGCCGCTGCAGCATGCTGTCGAGCCGGTCGGAGCCGAAGATGCGCATCAGATCGTCTTCCAGCGACAGGAAGAACTTCGAGCGGCCGGGGTCGCCCTGACGACCGGAGCGGCCGCGCAGCTGATTGTCGATGCGGCGGGATTCGTGACGCTCGGAGCCGATGATGTAGAGGCCGCCCGGCTTCTTCACGGTTTTCGCGGACTTGTTGCCCTTGGCGGGCTCGACCTCGAAATCCTCTTCCGCCTTCAGCACGATCTCGCGGAAGCGCTCGATGTCGGCCTTGATCTGCTCGATCTTCCTGGCCTTCTCGGCTTCATCCGTGATCCCTGCAGTCTCCTGCTGGATCCGCATATCGAGCGAGCCGCCGAGCTTGATGTCGGTGCCGCGGCCGGCCATGTTGGTCGCGATCGTGATCGCGCCCGGCACGCCGGCTTCCGCGACGATATAGGCTTCCTGCTCGTGGAAGCGCGCGTTCAGCACCGCGAACAGCTTTGCCGGCTTGCCGGCGCGCGCCGCGGCATAGAGCTTCTCCATGCCGGATTCGGACGTGAAGTCGATCTGCTTGTAGCCGTGCTTCTTCAGGTACTCGGCCAGCACTTCCGACTTCTCGATCGACGCCGTGCCGACCAGCACCGGCTGCAGCCGCTTGTTGGCGCGCTCGATCTCGGCAAGGATGGCGGCGTATTTCTCGTTCTGGGTGCGGTAGACCTCGTCGTCCTCGTCGAGGCGCGCCACCGGCAGGTTGGTCGGGATCTCCACGACCTCGAGCTTGTAGATGTCGAACAGTTCGTCGGCTTCGGTCAGCGCCGTGCCGGTCATGCCGGACAGCTTCTGGTACATCCGGAAATAGTTCTGGAAGGTGATCGAGGCCAGCGTCTGGTTCTCGGGCTGGACCGTGACGTGCTCCTTGGCTTCCAGCGCCTGGTGCAGGCCTTCCGAATAGCGCCGGCCCTGCATCATGCGTCCGGTGAACTCGTCGATGATGATGACCTCGTCGTCGCGGACGATGTAGTCCTTGTCGCGCGTGAACAGCGTGTGCGCGCGCAGCGCCTGATTGACGTGATGCACGACGGAGACGTTCTCGACGTCGTACAGCGAGTCGCCCTTGAGCTGGCCGGCGTCGCGCAGCAGGTTCTCGAGCTTCTCCATGCCGGCTTCGGTCAGCGTCACCGTGCGCTGCTTCTCGTCGACCTCGTAGTCGTCCTTCTTGGCGAGATTCGGCATGAAGGTGTCGATGGTGTTGTAGAAATCCGACCGGTCGTCGAGCGGGCCGGAGATGATCAGCGGCGTGCGCGCTTCGTCGATCAGGATGGAGTCCACTTCGTCGACGATCGCGTAGTAGTGCTCGCGCTGGACCATGTCCTCCAGGCGGTACTTCATGTTGTCGCGCAGATAGTCGAAGCCGTATTCGTTGTTGGTGCCGTAGGTGATGTCGCAGGCATAGGCGGCCTTGCGCTCGGCGTCGTCGAGACCGTGCACGATCACGCCGGTGGTCAGCCCCAGGAAGGCGTAGATCTGGCCCATCCAGCCGGAGTCGCGGCGGGCGAGGTAGTCGTTGACGGTGACGACGTGGACGCCCTTGCCGGCGAGCGCGTTGAGGTAGACCGCGAGCGTCGCAACCAGCGTCTTGCCTTCGCCGGTCTTCATCTCGGCGATGTCGCCCTCGTGCAGCACCATGCCGCCGATCAGCTGAACGTCGAAATGGCGCTGGCCGAGCGTCCGCTTGGCGGCCTCGCGCACCGTGGCGAAGGCCGGAACCAGGATATCGTCGAGCGTCTTGCCGCTCGCGAGCTGCTGCTTGAATTCGGCGGTGCGGGCCTTGAGCTGATCGTCCGTCAGTTTGACGAGCTCGGGCTCCAGCGCGTTGATGGCGTTGACGCGGGACTGATACCCCTTGACCCGACGGTCGTTGGCGGAGCCGAAAAACTTGCGGGCGAGCGCGCCGATCATGCGAAATTCCTGTTCTTCGGTCTCGGGTTCGGTCTTCGTTCAGTCTTGAAGTCGGTCTTGGAATTCAGTCTGGATTACAGCCTGAGATGGTCCGCCGGATCGCCTATCAACTCACCGTGACGCGCTACGGTTCGAGCCCCGGCCCGGAGCTCCTCCGCCAATTGAGTGGGAAACAGGCCATCCTGGGTTCAACGGCGAAAAACGCAGCAAAATAAGCGCTCTCACCGCTGACGCGGTTGGCCAGAGATATGGCCCGGTCGGGAGGTTGTCAACGTTGGCAAGATGTCAAGGA
Organism: Bradyrhizobium ferriligni; assembly: GCF_056837965.1. Classification (NCBI taxonomy): domain Bacteria; kingdom Pseudomonadati; phylum Pseudomonadota; class Alphaproteobacteria; order Hyphomicrobiales; family Nitrobacteraceae; genus Bradyrhizobium; species Bradyrhizobium ferriligni. The sequence continues at coordinate 4,102 of NZ_JBXEJO010000131.1, read as the reverse complement.
ATTCATCATTTTGACAAGACTTTCGCGTTGCCAATGTAACACGATTGGGCGAGTGTCCGCCCCGCTCGAGCTTCCCCCCTTTGAGACAAGGATTTTGCATGACCACCTCGCCTCCGGAAACCAAAACCGGCCTGCGCCTCGGCCTCGCCACCCTGGCCGCGACGGGCTGTCTTGTCGCAGTGCTGGCTGCCGGCCTCCCGGTCCGGGCCGCGGAATCCGACCCGGTGCTGGCGAAGGTCAACGGTTCGGAGATCCACGCCAGCGACGTGGCGCTCGCCGAGGAGGAACTCGGCCCGAGCCTGCAGCAGATGGACCCCTCGACCCGCAAGGACAACGTGCTGTCCTTCCTGATCGACATGAAGATCGTGTCCAAGGCCGCCGAGGACAAGAAGATCGAGAACAATGACGACTTCAAGAAGCGGCTCACCTTCACCCGCAACCGCCTGTTGATGGACAGCCTGCTTGCCAGCGAGGGCAAGGCCGCGACCACCGACGACGCCATGAAGAAGGTCTATGAGGAGGCCGCCAAGCAGATCACCGGCGAGCAGGAGGTGCGCGCCCGCCACATCCTGGTCGAGACCGAGGACGAGGCCAAGGCGATCAAGGCCGAGCTCGACAAGGGCGCCGACTTCGGCGAGCTCGCCAAGAAGAAGTCCAAGGACCCAGGCGCCTCCGACGGCGGCGACCTCGGCTTCTTCACCAAGGAGCAGATGGTGCCGGAATTCTCCGCGGTCGCCTTCTCGCTCGAGCCGGGCAAGATCTCCGATCCGGTCAAGTCGCAGTTCGGCTGGCACATCATCAAGGTCGAGGAAAAGCGCAACCGCAAGGCGCCCGACTTCGAGCAGGTGAAGGCCCAGATCGAGACCTATGTGACCCGCAAGGCGCAGGCCGACTATGTCGCCAAGCTGCGCGAGGCCGCCAAGGTCGAGCGCATGGACAAGCCGGCCGACGCCGCCGCGCCGACCGATGCCGCCAAGGACGCGCCGAAGCCCGCCGACAACAAGATGGCGCCGCCGAAGAAGTAAGCTTCGCGAACGTAGTTGCAGTTGCGATGGCCGGGCATGTCCCGGCCATTTTGCTTTTTGAGCCTGTCCTCGTAGTCCGGATGAAGCGCAGCGAAATCCGGGGTCTGTTGCCGCGAAGGGACCTGTCCCGGATTGCGCTGCGCTCCATCCGGGCTACGGCTTCTTTGAAGATCGCGTCGTCCCGGCGCAGGCCGGGACCCATACGCCGCAGCGGAGCTTGTCTTGCTGTGGCAGCAGTTTCTTGAACAATTGATGACGGTGATTATGGGTCCCGGCCTTCGCCGGGACGACGCTGTCGCGCGTTCGCGTCGCAGCCCTCTCCCGCTTCTCGCGGCGAGATGTTATGGAGCGCTTCCCTCCCCGTAGCCGGAAGCTTCCAGATGTCCACCGCCGTCTCCCCCCTCGCCCCGCCCGACGTTCCCGAGATGCCCGTGATCGCGGGTGTGCGGCTTGCGACCGCTGCCGCCGGCATCCGCTACAAGGGGCGCACCGACGTGCTGCTCGCGCTGCTCGACAAGGGCACCACGGTGGCCGGCGTCTTCACCAAGTCGAAGTGCCCGTCGGCGCCGGTCGAATGGTGCCGCGCCAAGCTGAAGGGCGCAGGATCTTCTAAAAAAGGATCGGCGCGCGCGCTGGTGGTCAATTCCGGCAACGCCAACGCCTTCACCGGCAAGACCGGCAAGGCGTCCACCGCGCTGACCGCGCAGATCGCGGCGAAGGCGGTCGGCTGCGCGACGTCGGACGTGTTCCTCGCCTCCACCGGCGTGATCGGCGAGCCGCTCGACGCCACCAAGTTCGACGGCGTGCTGGCGCAGCTCGCCGAGACCGCGACCCCCGATCTCTGGATGGACGCGGCGAAGGCGATCATGACCACCGACACCTTTCCGAAGGTCGCGACCGCGACCGTGAAGCTCGGCAAGGCCAAGGTGACGATCAACGGCATGGCCAAGGGCGCCGGCATGATCATGCCCGACATGGCGACCATGTTGTCGTTCATCTTCACCGACGCGCCGCTGTCGGCATCGGTGCTGCAATCCCTGCTCAAGGCCGGGGTCGAGGACACCTTCAATGCGCTGACCATCGACGGCGACACCTCGACCTCGGATACGCTGCTCGCCTTCGCGACCGGCGCGGCGGCCGCCAATGGCGCGCCGAAGATCTCGCGCGCCAACGACCCGCGGCTGAAGGCCTTCACCAAGGCGTTCCAGCAGATCCTCGCGGATCTCTCCGAGCAGGTGGCGCGCGACGGCGAAGGCGCCCGCAAGCTGGTCGAGGTCGTGGTCGAGGGCGCCACCACCAAACCGTCGGCGCGCAGAATCGCGATGTCGATCGCCAATTCGCCGCTGGTGAAGACCGCGATCGCCGGCGAGGACGCCAATTGGGGCCGCGTGGTGATGGCGGTCGGCAAGGCCGGCGAGCCCGCCAACCGTGACAAGCTCTCGATCTCCTTCAACGGCATCCGCGTCGCCAAGAGCGGCGCGCGCGATCCGTCCTACGATGAGAAGGAGGTGTCGGAGGCGATGAAGGCGCCGAAGATCCAGATCAAGGTCGCGCTCGGCCTCGGCAAGGCCAAAGACCGCGTGCTGACCTGCGACCTCACCAAGGAATACGTCGCGATCAACGGCGATTACCGGTCGTAGCGGCGTTCGTCATTACGATGAGCAAAGCGCTCTATTCCGTCATCCTGAGGAGCGCGCTCTTGCGCGCGTCTCGAAGGGTGCACGGCCCGGATGCGCCAGCACGGAAAGAGCCGGGCCGTCGACCCTTCGAGACGCCGCTTCGCGGCTCCTCAGGGTGACGGTGAGGCAGCGCTGGTCGTTCGCTAGCTCGAGATCCGCGCGTCGGCAACGGCCTTCTTGAACAGCGCGTTCATCGCGTCCGCGATGCCTTGCGTCGGGCTTAGAAGCCCGGCGACGCGCAGGCCTGCATGTTCTGCGCGATCTGGCTGTTCGGCGACGGACCGAACGGGCCCTGGTTGAACGGATCGATCCAGGTCATGTACCAGTTGTTGGTCGGCAGCTGCAGGTAAGTCGTGTTGGCGCGGGAATAGTCGACCGCGCATCCGACCGCGACGACGAGCGGCAGCACAGCGAGGCCAAAGGTCATCGCGATGTTGCCGGAGCGATCGCGGCGGAAACGGCTGATGGTCCGGATCAAGGTGCTCATGGGTTATGTCGGCAAAGAAAATGATCGGCAGATAAATGAGAACCTTCACCCTGCCGGATACGAATTAAGGCCTGCTTATCGCCATCGCGGAAAGCCGCGCGGGCATAAATCGTTTGGCTGACAGCGCGTTGCTGGTTAATGAAAGCTTGAAGATCGGAAGGAATCCCCCACTGCATGGCTGACATCAAGCTGACCCTCGTCGTCGCCTGCGCGCTTGTCGATGCCGACAAGCGCGTGCTGCTGGCGCAGCGCCCCGAGGGCAAGGCGCTGGCCGGCCTGTGGGAATTCCCCGGCGGCAAGATCGAGCCCGGCGAGCGGCCGGAGCAGACCCTGATCCGCGAACTGCATGAGGAGATCGGCATCACCGTGAGCGAGCCCTGCCTCGCGCCGCTGACCTTCGCCAGCCATGCCTACGAGACCTTCCATCTGCTGATGCCGCTCTACATCTGCCGGCGCTGGGAGGGCATCGCGGTGGCGCGCGAGGGCCAGAACCTCGCCTGGGTCCGCGCAAGCAAGCTGCGCGACTACCCGATGCCGCCCGCGGACATCCCGCTGCTGCCGCATCTGATCGATCTGTTGCTGTGATCTTCGTCGCCTCTTCCGCGTGCGAGGGAGGCGCGCTGCCAAAATATCGAAAACAACCCCATGCAAAGCATGGTGGGGGTGGCCGGCGTTCGACCGGGCGACTTGACACGTCGGGCAACTCACCGGCATAATTCCATTATTCCGAAATGGCGTAAGCGCCCCTCGCCTTCCCCGCAAGGGCAGGGCAATCGCATATGAATGCGACTTATCCGCTGTCTCGGTCGGCCTCTCCCGCTTGCGGGGGAGGCCGGATCGCATCGCAGATGCGATCCGGGTGGGGGCTATTTCCGCGATACGACTCGTGGAGCTGTCTCTTATACCCATCT
>NZ_JBXEJO010000130.1:0-12065 GCF_056837965.1 Bradyrhizobium ferriligni | reverse complement strand
GCGCAGATAGGGACGTATGATCCGTTCTGCAATCACCCGCCGGGGCAGAAATTTATTCCGCGGCGTGGCGGAAATGCTGCTTCAGTGCTTCTTCGCCGATTTCGCCGGCTTCTTGGCGGCGGCCGCCGGGGCAGGGTGCGCGGGCGGCGCGCTGTCGGCGAGCTTGCCGACCAGCATGATCTGCACCTGGTTGTTGACCGGCGCGTTGGGCTTGGCGGGATCGAGCAACTGCTCTTCGCCGAGCCCGACCGATTGCAGGCGCTTTGGTGTGATCTTGAAGGTGTTGACCAGGATGTCGCGGATCGCGTCGGCGCGCCGCTGGCTCAGCAGCACGTTGTTCTCGCGCCGTCCGGTCGATTCGATGTGGCCGACGATCAGGAAGGTGTAGGGCAGCAGCGAGGAGTGCGTCAGCGCATCGGCGATCCGCCCGACCGTCTGATACGATTCCGGCAGCACGATCGGCGTGTCGACGTCGAATGCGATGTCGACGTTGGACGTCGGCAGCTTGGTCAAATCGGGAGCGATCGGCGGCCGCTTCGAGGGCGGTGGCTCGTTCTTCGATCGCGACTTCGATCGTTCGGCCGCCTGCTGGCGCAGCGCGGGGACATCGATCTCGGCGTCTGTCTCGTAATGATTGAGCTTGGCGATGACGTCGTCGCGCGTGATGGCGGTCTGCGCACGCGCCGGCGCAATCGGCATCGCCAGCAAAGCCAGCGTGCCCAGCAGGGCGAAAAGGCCAGGATCGCGCAAGCCTCGCCTCGACAGCCGCATCATTGATACCCCGCGTCATTGATCGCCTGGGTGCAGTTGCGGCTGAGGCCCTTGGCGCTGACGAGACAGGGCACCGACTTGCTGGTCTCCTTGGTCGAGCCGCCGCAGACCTTGACGATCTCGCGGGTGCAGGCATTCGCAACGGTGACGCGCGCCACGATCCGCTTCTGGATCGCATCGAGGGTGGAGAAGTAGCTCTCCTTGCACTGCGGCGATATCACGTCGCGGTTGCGCGACAGGCATTCCTTGAGGCGGTTGGAGTCGAGATTGACGCCGCGGCAGTTGGCGGTGATGTCGGCGCCGCAGGCCTTGGCCAGTTGCGCTGCAGAATCGCCAAAGCTCATCGTCTCCGCGACCGCCAGCGACGGCGCGGTGAGCGCGATGACAAAAAGGAAAAACCTGCCCCGGACCATGGGGCCATCTCAACCCATGAAATCAACTGGGGTCAAGGGCTACCAACAGAGAAGACCGCCAAAGAAGGTCGCTATGTCACACCCGCTCCACAAAGCTGTCGACCACCTTCTTCTCGCCGGCCTTTTCGAAGGCGATGGTCAGCTTGTTGCCGTCGATCTTCACCACATGGCCGTAGCCGAATTTCTGGTGAAACACCCGGTCATCCAGCGAAAAATCCGACGTCGTGCCGGTGGACTTCGCCACCAGCTCGCCCTCGATCACGACAGGGCCGCGCTTGCTGCGATTGAAGTTTTCGGAGGAAAAGGACGATTGCCGCTCCTCGAAGCCGCTGCCGCCGCGGCCCCCGCCGCCGCGGTTGCGGTTGGCCTGGGCGCGCTGCCAGCCCGGGGTCGAATAGCTCGAGCCGAATGATTCGAGGTTGTCGAAGCGCGAGGCGCCATAGCCGCCGCTGCCGCCCCAGCCCGATCCGCCCTTGGATTCGGTGATCTCGACATTGTGCGCCGGCAGCTCGTCGAGGAAGCGCGAGGGGATCGTGGTCGACCAGGTGCCATGGATGCGGCGGTTGGTGGCGAAGTAGATCTTGGCGCGGCGGCGCGCCCGGGTCAGCCCGACATGGGCGAGGCGGCGCTCCTCCTCGAGCCCGGCGCGGCCCTGTTCGTCCAGCGTGCGCTGGCTCGGAAACAGGCCTTCCTCCCAGCCCGGCAGGAACACGTTGTCGAATTCCAGCCCCTTCGCCGAATGCAGCGTCATCAGCGACACCGCCTCGTCGCCGGCCTCGCCGTCGCGGTCCATCACCAGCGAGATATGTTCGAGAAACCCTTGCAGGTTCTCGAATTCCTCCATCGAACGCACCAGCTCCTTGAGGTTCTCCAGCCGGCCGGCGGCATCAGCCGAGCGGTCCTTCTGCCACATCTCGGTGTAGCCGCTCTCGTCGAGCACGATCTCGGCGAGCTCGGTATGCGAGGTGACCTCGCGCTGGGCACGCCAGCGGTCGAACTGCATGACGAGATCGCGCAAGGAGCCGCGCGCCTTCGGCTTCAGCTCGTCGGTCTCGACCACGGCGCGCGCCGCCTCGAACAACGGAATGCGGCGCTTGCGGGCATGGTCGTGCAGCAGCTGCACGGTGGCGTCGCCGAGCCCCCGCTTGGGCACGTTGACGATGCGCTCGAAGGCGAGATCGTCGGCCGGCGAATTGATGGTGCGCAAATAGGCCAGCGCATCGCGGATTTCGGCGCGCTCGTAAAATCTGGGGCCGCCGATCACGCGGTAGGGCAGGCCGAGCGTGACGAAGCGGTCTTCGAACTCGCGCATCTGGAACGAGGCGCGCACCAGGATGGCGACGTCGTTGAGGTTTTCACCCGCGCGCTGCAGCTCCTCGAGCTCCTCGCCGATCGCGCGCGCTTCCACCTCCGAATCCCAGGAGCCGGTGACGGTGACCTTCTCGCCGTCGACATCCTCGGTGCGCAGCGTCTTGCCGAGCCGGCCTTCATTATGCGCGATCAGATGCGAGGCCGCGGCCAGGATATGGCCGGTGGAGCGGTAATTGCGCTCGAGACGGATGACCTTGGCGCCGGGGAAATCGTGCTCGAAGCGCAGGATGTTGTCGACCTCGGCGCCGCGCCAGCCATAGATCGACTGGTCATCGTCGCCGACGCAGCAGATGTTCTTGAGAGCGGTCTGCTCCCTCTCCCCGTCCTTCACGGGGTCGAGACGAGCGGAGCTCGCTCTTAGAGGGTCGGGGTGAGGGGCTCTATCCTCGAGCTCAGCCCGCGGAGAGTCCCCCTCACCCGGCGCGCCTTGCGCGCCGGCCTCTCCCCGCAAGCGGGGCGAGGTAAGCTCGCCCGGGATCACCGCCGAGAGCGGCTGGCCCGGCCGCGACGGCGCCTGCGACAGCAGGCGCAGCCACAGATACTGCGCGACGTTGGTGTCCTGATATTCGTCGACCAGGATGAACTTGAAGCGGCTCTGGTACTGCCGCAGCACATCGGGATTTTCGCGGAACAGGCGGATGTTCTCGAGCAGCAGGTCGCCGAAATCGGCCGCGTTGAGGATCTTCAACCGCTCCTGATAGGTCGCGTAGATCTTGCCGCCCTTGCCGTTGCCGAACGAGGCGGCTTCGCCCGCCGGCACCTGCGACGGCGACAGGCCGCGATTCTTCCAGCCGTCGATCAGGCCGGCCAGCATCCGCGCCGGCCAGCGCTTGTCGTCGATGTTCTCGGCCTGCAGCAATTGCTTCAACAGCCGCACCTGGTCGTCGACGTCGAGCACCGTGAAGTTGGATTTCAGCTGCACCAGCTCGGCATGGATGCGCAGGATGCGGCCGCCGATCGAGTGGAAGGTGCCGAGCCACGGCATGCCCTCGACCGCCTGGCCGAGCATCTGCCCGAGCCGCAGCTTCATCTCGCGCGCCGCCTTGTTGGTGAAGGTCACCGACAGGATCTCGTGCGGCCGCGCGCGGCCCTGGCTCAGGATATGCGCGATGCGCGTCGTCAGCACGCGCGTCTTGCCGGTGCCGGCGCCGGCAAGCACCAGCACGGGGCCGTCGAGCGTCTCGACCGCCTCGCGCTGCTCCGGATTGAGGCCGTTCAGATATTGCGGACCGGCCGCCGCCCGCGCACGCGCGGCGATGCCGCCAGCCGCCGGCTGGTGCTCGGGAACGCCGTGATGGGGCAATTTGCTCGGCTCGGTCATTGGCGAATCGTCTCGGCCCCACGTTGGCACCGCGGGACGGTGAAGGGGAGCCTTCTTAACAGGGATTGAAGGCCATATAGGGCCTGATCGGCCGTTTTGACAGGTTTTATCGCGGCTGACGGGAACGCTTTTGGCAGCAGCCCACACTCAATCGCGGTTCCGGAAATCGGCGAAAATTTCGCGGTTTCATGCTCAGGAACCAGCGTTTTCCCGCCGGATTGTTTCAACAGGTGCGGCGCCGGACAGAAGTCCGCGCCAAGCAACAGGGAAAACGAAGCGGAGTTTTGATCATGCTGAGCTGGGTCGTCACGTTCCTGGTCATCGCCCTGATCGCGGGCATTTTGGGCTTTGGCGGCATCGCCGGCGCCTCCGTCGAAATCGCCAAGGCGATCTTCTTCATCGCCGTCATCCTGTTTCTGGTGTCGGCGGTGGTTGGATTGGTGCGCGGCCGCACAAGGGTCTAGCGAGGCCGCGAACCGGCGGCCGCTTCGCTTGAAAACGGCAAGTTATTTCGCCGAGGGCATCGCCACGTTGCGGCCGATGCCCTCGGGACGTGGTACGCCCGCATAGCTGTCGACGATCGCGCGAGCGCGGGCGCGGATATCGGGCGGAAACGGCGCCACCTTGCGCGCCTCCATGTCGATGTGCAGCGTGAGGTTTTCCGAGGTCGCGGAGAGCCAGCCTTCGGTGGCATGGCGCAGCTCCTCGAACGTGTGCAGCCGCTTCTCGTCGGCGCCGAGCAGGTGGACGTGGACTTGCACGGGATCGCCGAGATGAATTTCCCTGAGATAGCGGACGTGGCACTCGGCGGTGAAGGTCGAGCAGTGCCGCGCCTTCATGTAGGCCGGCCCGATGCCGAGCTGCAGCCACATCTCGTCGATGGCGCGGTCGAACATCACGTTGTAGTAGGCCATGTTGAGATGGCCGTTGTAGTCGATCCATTGCGGCTCGATCTGCATCACCGAGGATCTGAACGGGGCCGGCGGAAGCGGCATCTCGCTCGTGGCAGTCACTGAAGTCATGATCCATCCCCGGTTTGCTGGCGTTCGAGCATGAGCTTTTCTGTGACTCCGGCGTCCACTTTTTCAAGTCAGGCTCTCTTGACCCCTTATACAAGCTTTGCCACGGTCGGCTAAAGGTGGGAGGAAATTTGACGTGGCGACAACGATTTCGAGCACTGTGACGCGCCCTGAGCCGCAGGCCCTGAAGCGCGCGATCGACGCGCTGGCGGCGCGGTTCGGCAACCGGCTCGTCACGTCGCAGGCGGTGCGCGAACAGCACGCCCATACCACTACATGGCTGCCGACCCAGCCGCCGGATGCGGTCGTGATGGCGCAGGAAACCGCCGACATCCAGGACGTGGTGCGAATCTGCGCCGCCAATCGTGTGCCGGTCATCGCCTTCGGCACCGGAACCTCGCTCGAGGGGCAGGTCAACGCGCCCGCGGGCGGCATCTGCATCGATCTGCGCGACATGAACAAGGTGCTCGAGGTGCATGCCGAGGACCTCGACTGCGTGATCCAGCCCGGCGTGACGCGGAAGGCGCTCAACGAGCATCTGCGCGACCAGGGCCTGTTCTTTCCGATCGATCCCGGCGCCGATGCCTCGCTCGGCGGCATGACCTCGACCCGCGCCTCCGGCACTAATGCGGTGCGCTACGGCACCATGCGCGAGAACGTGCTGGCGCTGAAGGTGGTGCGCGGCGACGGCGAGATCATCACGACAGGCACGCGCGCCAAGAAGTCGTCGGCCGGTTACGACCTGACGCATCTGTTCGTCGGCGCCGAAGGCACGCTCGGCATCATCTCCGAACTGACCATCCGCCTGCGCGGCATTCCCGACACGATCGCGGCGGCGGCCTGTTCGTTCGAAACGGTGCGCGGCGCCTGCCAGGCCACGATCCTCGCGATCCAGACCGGCATTCCGGTCGCCCGGATCGAGCTGCTCAATGCCGCGCAGGTGAAAGCCTGCAACAGCTATTCAAAGCTGTCGCTGCCGGAGACGCCGCTGCTGTTGCTCGAATTCCACGGCAGCGAGGTCGAGGTCGCCGAACAGTCGAAGAATTTCCGCGACATCGCCGCCGAATGCGGCGGCGGCGACTTCACCTGGACCACCAAGCCTGAAGACCGCACCAAGCTGTGGCAGGCCCGGCACGACGCCTACTGGTCCGTCAAGGCGCTGCGCCCCGGCGACAGCATCGGCGTGGTCGCGACCGATGTCTGCGTGCCGATCTCGCGGCTTGCCGACTGCGTCACCGAGACCGAGGAGGATCTGACGCGGCTTAATCTGCTGTCGCCGATCGTCGGTCATGTCGGCGACGGCAATTTTCACTGCTCGCTGCTCTGCGACGTCGACAACAAGGACGAGATGGCGCGCGGCGAGGAGTTCATGCACCGCCTGGTCGAGCGCGCCCAGGCCATGGGCGGCACCTGCACCGGCGAGCACGGCATCGGGCAGGGCAAGCAGAAGTATTTGCAGGCCGAGCTTGGCCCCGAGGCGCTCGACGCGATGCGGGCGCTGAAGCATGCGCTCGACCCGCAAAACATCTTCAATCCCGGAAAGATCGTCCCGGCCGCCTGAGGCGTTGTCACGCCGCGCAGGGTCCGCCAACGTCCGCGCGGCGCGCGTCGTGCGTGGAACTTTTCCGCCCGCCCGGCGTCTCTCTTGTGTTGCCGCGATGTGTGCGGTGCGCGGAAGGAGAACGCCGTGATCGGACGGGCAATCGGAATTGCGATCGTGGTCCTTGCGATGGCGCTGTCGGGCGATGCGATCGCCCGAGGCGGCGGCGGGCACGGTGGCGGCCATGGCGGAGGACATGGTGGCGGCCATGGGCATGGTGGTGGCCACGGGCACGGCGGTGGCCATGGACGTGGCGGGCATGGCTTCGGCCACATGCATTTTGGCGGCGGCCATCATGGCGGGTTCGGCCGCTCGCGCGCGATCTCGCGATCAGGCTTCGCCGGCCACGGCGCCTTCGCATCGCGCGGGGGCGGCAATTTCGGCCGGATGCGCAATGCCGCGATCGCACCAGGCCATATGCGCAATACGTTCAACTCGCTGTCGCGCAGCGGCGCATTGCGCAACGGCCGGCTGTTGAGCAACCCGGCGGCGCGCGCGCAGATCGCCGCGGCCGCGGCGCTCGCCGGCTGGCACGGCGGGGCGGTGGCGAACGGATGGTGGCAGCATCCCGGCGGCGGCTATGGCTGGGTCGGCCCGCTGTTCTGGCCGTTCGCGTACAATGACATCTACGACTACGCGATCTGGGGCGACGACATCGGATTCTGGGGCTACGGCTATCCGGACATCTATGCCGGCATCTTCGGGCCTTATGGGTATGACGATCTCCGGGGCTATCTGCCGGAGCGCCGGACGGGCCGCCGTTACCGCGGCGGCGGGCGCATCGAGCAGATGTGCGGCAGTGACAGCCGTTCGGTCGCCGGCCTGCCGGTGGATCAGATCGCGGATACGGTGCAGCCGACCGAAGCGCAATCGGCGGCGCTCGGCGAACTCGGCAGCGCGTCGCTCGCGGCTGCCCAGGTCATTCGCGCGGCATGTCCTGCGCAGGTGGTGTTGACGGCGCCGAACCGCCTCGCCGCCATGCAGCAGCGGATCGAAGCGATGGTCACTGCGGTCGGAATCGTGAAGCCTCCGCTCGAAAAATTCTACGGCCTGCTCGATGACGAGCAGAAAGCGCGGCTCAACGCGCTCGCCGAAAACCAGCGCAAGGAAGCCGCGGCCCGCGATCCGAGCGCGACGGTCGCCCAGAGCTGCGGCGCCGCACAGCCTGCGATGCAGGAATGGCCGACCGGCGAGATCGAGGCGCGGCTGCAGCTGAGCGACACCCAGCGCGGTGCGCTTCAGGTGCTGCAGGACGCCAGCGCCGACGCCGCGCGGAAGCTGAAGGCCGCGTGCCAGACCAACGAGGCGATGACCCCGCCCGCGCGTCTTGCCTTCGTTGCCAAGCGGCTCGACGTCATGCTGCAGGCGGTCAAGGATGTCCGCGCCGCGCTTGAGAATTTCTATGCCACGCTCAGCGATGAGCAAAAGGCGCAGTTCGAGGCGATCGGGCCGAAACGATCTGCGTAGAGTGTTGTCGGTTCGCGTGAAAACGCGGCAAGCGAGAGTCCCGCAGCCTCGGCTCTGACGCAATCAGAACCGAAATGGGCTTTATTCCATGAATTCGACATCGATTCGCGCGGGGATCGGCGGCCGGTGTGGCCGCCGGGCCATAGTGTGCGCCTCTTGCTCGGCACGGAGTGGACTCCGCGGTTCACAGGTTGCGCCAAGGCCAGCTATGCTTGCCGTGCTTTTTTCAAGGTGCGGCGATGTGGTGGTTCAACAAGGCGGGGCGCAAGGATATCTGGGACGATCCCGTCGAGCGTCCGCTCGGCGACATCGAGGCTGCGCAGCGGATCCGTGCGATCTGCCGCGATGCCGCCGGCTGTGCCGAGGCGGTCGGCTCGCCCGACAAACGTTCACCGAACAAACAGCAGATCGAGCGTGATCGCTACGAGCGTGCCGCCAAGGTCGCGATGGAGACCGCGATGAAGATCTCCGACGAGCTGGTGCGGGATTCCGCGGTGCGCGAGATCGTCGGTCTCTGCATGAAGGCCAATAACATCAAGACGGGGCGGGCGCTGTTTCGTGCCATCCACGCCGGCTCGATCAAGGCGGAAGTCCTGAGGGAGCATCCGACGCTCGAGGGCGAGCAGGCCTGAGGTCGTCGGGGCGAGGCGATCCGGTAGCCCGGATGGAGCGCAAGCGAAATCCGGGACGGTTCACCAACGCGCGAGAAATCCCGGATTGCGCTTCGCTTCATCCGGGCTACGCAGCTGAGTCGCCCTAAATTTTGTAGCTCCGTCATTGCGAAGAGCGATAGCGACGAAGCAATCCGTGCTTCCGCATATGCCACACGATGGATTGCTTCGCTTTGCTCGCAATGACGGAGGATAGTACGTAGCCCGCATGAGCGAAGCGATATGCGGGAACGGTTTCCCGGGTATCGCTTCGCTCACCCGGGCTACGGATTGATCCCATCAATCTCTACGTCTGCCCGCCGAGCGTGCGGACTGCTTCGTCGACGCTGCGGAAGACGTGGTCGCGCGGCAACACCTCGTAGAGACCGAAACGCTCGAATGCGTCCTGCGCGCGCTCGGATTCGAGCCGCGCCACCGCCACCGTCACGCCGTCGTCGCGGCATTCGCGGAACAGGTCGCGCAGCGCCTGCGCCGCCGTGAAATCGATCTCGATCATGCCGCTGGCCTCGATCACCAGCAGCCGCGGCTTGGGTGTCGCCCCGCTGATGGTCTTGAGCACGCCGCTGTGGAAGCCTTCCGCGTTGAGGAACGACAGCGGGGCCTGCAGGCCGACGACGGCAATGCCGGGCGTGCGCTCGCCTGTGACGTGCGGGCCCGTCGGCCACCAGATCGTGGTGCCGGGCACATGGACGAATTCGGCAAGCTGGCCGCGCGTCGTGGTCCAGATGCCGTGCAGCAGCGATAAAGCGATGCCGACGGCGACGCCTTGCTCGATCGGCAGCACGATGATCGCAGCCGCGGTCGCCACCACCAGCAGGAATTCATAGAACGACTGGCGGAAGATCGCGACGATCTGCTTCACGCGGATGATGCGCAGCGCCACGAACAGCAGTACGCCGCCGAGCGCCGCATCGGGCACATGCTGCAGCAGCGTCGCGCCGAACGCGAGCAGCGCAAGTACGATGGCCGCGGCAAACAGCCCCGAAAGCTGCGTACGTCCGCCGGTCTCCGACACGATGCCGGTCCGCGGCGGGCTGGCGTTAACGGGAAAGGCGCCGAACAGCCCGGACAGCAGGCTGCCGGCACCGGCGCCGAGGAAGTCGCGATCGACGTCGGCCGGCTTGTCCGGATCGGACAGGAACGAGCGCGTCGTCGCGGCAGTCTGCACCATGACGACAACCGCGATCAGGATCGCCAGCGACAACAGTTTGACCCATCGCTCCGGTGCAATGTCCGGAAACGATGGCGTCGGCAGCGTTCCGGGCACAGAGCCGACCACCTTGACGCCCTTGCTTTCGAGATGGCCGGCGATCACGGCGACGGTGGCTACGACAAGGCCGATCAGCGCGCCGGGAATGCGTGCGCTGATCTTCTCCGATCCGGCGACCAGCGCCAGCACGCCGAGGCCGATCGCCAGCGTGTAGAGATTGGTTTGACCGATCTTTTCAGTGAGCACCCCGACCTTGTAGAGCGTCGGCCCGTCCGGGGTGGTCAGGCCGAGCACGCCGGGCAATTGCGAGACCAGGATGTGGACGGAGATGCCGGCAAGGAAGCCCACCGTCACCGGCGTCGACAGCAAATTGGCGATCCAGCCGAGCTTGAACAGGCTGCCGGCGATCATGATCGCGCCGACCATCAGCGCCAGCGCCATCGCGAGCGTCTGATAGTCCGGCGAGCCGGCGGTCGCCATCAGCGCGAGGCCGCCAGCGAAGATCGGCGTGATCGTGGAGTCGGCGCCGCAGGACAGGAAGCGGTTGGCGCCGAACATCGCAAAGCCGATCGAGCCGGCCATGAAGGCGAAGAAGCCGATCTGCGGCGAGAAGCCGCCGAGCCGCGCGGTCGCCATCTGCTCGGGGATCGCGATCGCGGCGAGCGTCAGGCCGGCGATCAGGTCACCCGGCAGGTCGCTTGGCCGAAAGGCCCTGAGCGAACTGAAGATCGGCCAGCTGGCGCGCGTCTGACTATCCTGGCCCATCGGTGTCCCATGAGGCTTGCGGCGATTCCGCAATAGTCCGACATCGCGCGGCCAAAAGCCAGCGGACGGCAGTCTGCGCCGGCGCGAAGGCCTAGCCGATATTTTGCAGCGCCGGGAAGGTTTCCAGCAGCCAGACGCTGACGCTCGACACTGCGCCGGTCAGGAAGCCGATGCCGGTGACCACCATCAGCGCGCCCATCACCCGCTCGACGGTGTCGAGATGGCGCTTCATCCGCGCAAACAGCGAGGAGAACTGCTTGACCATGAAGGCTGCGAGCAGGAACGGGATGCCGAGCCCGGCGGAATAGACCGCGAGCAGGCCGGCGCCTTTTGTCACCGTGGCCTCCGCGGCCGCGATCGAGAGGATCGCCGCCAGGATCGGCCCGATGCACGGCGTCCAGCCGAAGGCGAAGGCCAGGCCCATGACATAGGCGCCCCACAGCCCGACCGGCTTGGGCGCGGTCAGCCGTCCCTCGCGCATCAGCAGGCCGATCCGGGTCACGCCGAGGAAGTGCAGGCCCATGATGATGATGACGATGCCGGCCAGGATCGAGAGCT
This sequence comes from Bradyrhizobium ferriligni, assembly GCF_056837965.1. Taxonomy (NCBI): domain Bacteria; kingdom Pseudomonadati; phylum Pseudomonadota; class Alphaproteobacteria; order Hyphomicrobiales; family Nitrobacteraceae; genus Bradyrhizobium; species Bradyrhizobium ferriligni. The sequence continues at coordinate 899 of NZ_JBXEJO010000130.1, read as the reverse complement.
CGGCCGACCAGGCGCGCACCAGCCCGCCGACGAAGGACGCGCTGGCGCCGAGCGCGACGAACACGGTGGAGAAGCCCAGCACGAACATCAGCGCCGCTGTCATCACCGCGCGCTTGGAGGCCGCGGTGGCGCCGTCCTGGTTGACCTGCTCGATGGTCGCGCCGGTCAAATAAATCAGATAGGGCGGCACCAGCGGCAGCACGCAGGGCGACAGGAAGCTGACCAGACCGGCGATCAGGGCCGCCGGGATCGAGACGTCGTGCATCAATGAAACCTTCGCAGATAGCGCTCCTGTCTTGGCGTCTACGCGGCCAACAATCCAGAAGTTTCGTCGTCGCAGCCTTCAACTATGGTCACAGGGTCGTGTGCAGGACCCGGCCGCAAGGACGGGTGCGTCGTTGCGGCTGATTTGTTCCGTCATTCCCCCGGAGCGCAATTTGCGCATCTGAGGGCGCGCGGAGCGCGAGCCCCGCTCGAGCAATTCTGTCGCGAGAATGCGAATCTGCGTCCCACCCACACGGTCATCGGCCGGCTCGACCGGGCGATCCAGTACGCCGCGCCCCCTTGGCTCAAGCACAGGCGTCTCTGGAATACTCGATCACCCGCATGCGCGGCTGATAACACCGAACAAGCTGTTTGACAGCTTGAAACGAGAACCATCCTCACCGTCGTCCCGGCGAAAGCCGGCAACTGTTATGTTGGTTTGGTCTGCAGGTACGGCTTTCGGTCCCGCATCATGGCATTGAGGACCGTCAGCAGCTTCCTGGCGACGGCGATGAGGGCGAGTTTGGCTGGTTTTCCGGCCTGTCGCAGTCGTGCATAGAAGGCCTTGAACGGATCAGCTCTGCGAACTGCGTTGAGGGCCGCCATATAAAGGGCGTCACGAACGCGCTTTCGGC
>NZ_JBXEJO010000129.1:0-12106 GCF_056837965.1 Bradyrhizobium ferriligni | reverse complement strand
ACCTCGATGGCCGCCGGCAGCGGGGCGTTGTCCTGCACGGGCGGCGCGGCCGGCTCCAAGGGCTTGATCTCGACCGGCTTGATCTCGACCGGCTCAGCCGGCTTGGCGTCCACCGGCTCGCTGGGCAGTTCCTTTGGCAGCTCGACCCGCCGCGGCGCCAGCATGGCCTCCTCGAACGGCGAGGGCTCGATGGCATGGCCCTTGTCGGACGGGAGCGCCGCCACCGGCGTCTGCCATTGGAAGGCGTCGAGCCGGCCGGTGACCGGCGAGACCGGACGCCAGCGGTCCGCGACATAGCCGTCGGCGGTCCAGACCGGATCGTGCAGCGCGCGCACCGCGCGCAAGGTCCAGGCCCGCGCCCGGCCGCTGTCGCCATGCTCGGTGCGCTCGATCTCGGCCATCAACAGCGCGACGCGCTGCGTCGGCGCCGCGATAAACGGCTCCAGCGCCGCACGCGCCTTGGCGAACTCAGCCGCGTCGATCGCGGCGCGCGCGATCGCCAGGGCGCCCTCGATATGGCCAGGCGTTTTCGCCGCAAGCGTCTCGACCCGCACCAGGCGTTGCCGCGCGGAATCGCCGAGCCGCACATGCGAATAGGCGTCGGCGAGTTCGGGATGCGGCTGCGCCAGCCACGCGGTCTCGACGATGCGCATCGCGCGGCGCACCTGATGCGCCTCGCTCTCGAACTTCGCAGCGAGCACGGCGGCCGGAATCAGCGTCGGCGCCAGCTTGACCGCCTCCATCGCGCTCGAGCGCGACAGATCGCGATCGACGGTCTCGAACTCCAGCGCGCGTGCCGTCAGCAGCACGCCGCGCTGCCGCCGATAGGTCGCCTTGTCGATCAATCCGGCGCTCTGGTTGTTGTCGATGATCGACAGCGCGCCGGCCCAATCGCCCTTGGCGCAGCAGAAGCCGAGCACTGCATGCGAGGCCCATGACGACGACGGCGACATTTTCAGCGCTTCCTCGGCGATCATCACGGCCGCCACCGGATCGTCGGCGCGCTGCGCCTCGATGAACAAACCGCGCAATCCAAGCAGCCGCGTGTCCTCGCGCTCGGCCATGGCGCGGAAGGCGCGCTGCGCGCCGTCGCGATCGCCGTCGAGCTGCGCCGATTGCGCGTGCAGCAGCAGCGCCAGCGGATCGTTTGCGGCGTGTCGCCGCGCCACTTCGGCATGCGCGCGGGCGCCTGCGGAATCGCCATGCCCGATCGCGAGCAGGCCTTGCGTGATGGCGTGGCGGCCGCGGGCGTGGCGTCGCTCGCGCCGGCCATGGCGGATGTGCCCGGGAATCTTCCAGAGCCCGCGCAGGATCACGCCGGCGATCATCGCGGCGACGACGACGAGGCCGAGCAGGTACATCGGCTGCTTGGACGTCAGCCGCAAGCCGCCCCAATTCAGCACGAGATCGCCGGGCTGATCGGCCATCCAGGCCGCACCCGCTGCAGCGAGCGCGATCAGCAGCAGGAACAGAATGATCCGGATCATCAAAGACCTATTGCAAAGACTTACTGGTTGACCGTGGCGAGCGCCGCCATGGCGTTGTCGGCAAATTTACGCGACGCGTCGAGCGCGGCGCGGCGCGCGTCCACCTTGGCGAGCCAGGCTTGCGCCGCCGTGCGATCCGCCGGCGGCAGCGACTTCAATTCACGCTCGGTCAATGCAAGGTCATTATGCAGGGCGGCCGATGTCACGCGCGCGACGATGCTGCCGCGATCGGTCCCCGTGCCGTCGGTCCGCTCGATCTGGATCAGCGTGGAGGCACCGGCCTTCAGACGATCGACCAGCCCGGCGCTGGCCGCCGCAGCTTCAGGCGGAGGCGGCGCAAGTTTCGGCACGATCTCGATCAGCTCGCGGCACAGCGCGTTCGGGTTCGGCACGCCTGACCTCGCAAACGTCTCGAGCGGCTTCAGCACCTCGGCATCATCCGACAGCGCCTTCGCGGCCTCGAGCGCGGAGGCATAGGGATCGCCGTGACGCACGGCGACGTCCAGCAGCGATGCCGCGACGACGCGGCGCAGCGGCACATCGTCGGCCTTCGCCTCGGCCTTGGTGTCGGCGATCTTGCCGTCCTGCCTGGCGATCGCGGCGCCCTGCGCCTTCACCGCGCCTTCGACCTTGTCGATGCGCGCCGTGATGCCGGAGAGATCAGGCGCGGCCGCGCCATCGCGCGGCGCGGCTTTCGCGTCATTGACGGCCGCCGCAAGCTTGTCGGATTGCGCCCGCGTCGCGGCGAGCTCGGTGCGCAGTGCGGCGATCGATTTGTCGAGCGCCTCCAGCCGCGCCGTCGCCGCGGGATCGGCGGCCGGCGCGACCGGCCTGCCGGCTTTCGATTCCAGCGCACTCAGGCGCGTGCCGAGTTGGTCGATGGCGGCATTGGGTTGCGGCGCCGGGACCGGCTGCACGACGGGCCAGCCGAGCAGCCAGCCAACCCCGATCACCAGCGCCGCGGCGACCGCACCCGACACCGGCGCCACCACCCAGGGCGACACCGGCCGCGCCGGTTCGGCGTCCTGCGCCGCGGAGGCGGTCTCGGGCTGCGGCTCGGCTTGCGGTGCGGCGTCGCCCTGGGGCTCGGCCTCAGGCGTCGCCGCGTCCGCAGACGCCCTGCCGGCATCCTGGCCGGCATCCCGGTCAGCCTCCTTGGCGGCTTCCTCGGCCCCCTCCGTCTTTGGCGTTTCGCTGGAGATTTCGGTCGCCTGAAGATCGATGGTCGGCGGCGCGCGCTTGGGCCGGGAATCCGGCGAAGATCCTGGGTCGTCTGGCCTTTCTTCAGCCATCGCGGGGGTCCTCAAAACTGCTGGCCGCATACTCTACCAGAATCGGCCCAGGTTCTTAGAGCACGATCCGAATAACCGAGCATTGCCTAACATCATGGTCAAACGAAAGAATTATTCCGGTCACGGCCGCAGGGTGCGGCCGAGCGCCTCCAGCAGGGCGTTTTCGTCGGGCCGCGCCGCCACCACCACATTGGTCGCGCCGGCGTCATGGAGCACCGCGGCGACGGCCGCCGAGATGCAGCATTGCGGCAAAGCGAGCGCCGAAATCTCGATTCCATCGGCGCGGACCGTGTCCAGGAAGGCCTGCGCGCTGCGGCGGGAATAGTGCAGCACCGCGGTGATCCGGTTCGCCATGAAGGCGTCGCTGACTTCCCTTGGAAAGCCGGCCACCGGCGCCATCCGGTAGGTGGTGTGGGTGACGACGCTGAGCCCGCGCTCGCCGAGCTCGCCCGCGAGATCGCGCGACAGGTCGGCGCCGGCGAGATAGAGCAGCGTCGCCGATGCCTCGAGTTCGCCGGCCTTGACCCGTGCGAGCACGAGATTGCGCAGCGAGACTGCATCGCCCTTCGCCACGATCACCTTGTCGAAACCCGCGGCGCGCGCCGCATCGGCGGTGTGCGCGCCGACCGCAAACAGCGGCAGCCGCAACAACGGGCTGGTAGCGAGATCGACCGCGCGCAGCGCATTGGCGCTGGTCAGGATGACGGCATCATAATCCGCATTGTCGTCGCCGCGGAACGGCACCGGCTCGAAGCGCAGCACCGGTGCCGACAGGGCGTCAAAGCCGCGCTGGCGCAGCGTCGCGAGCGTCGCGTCATTGTCCGGATGCGGTCGTGTGACAAGGATTGTCAGGGTTTTAGGCCTCCAGCCGTATAAATTGGACGTTGGCGACCGATTGCACTTTAAGACCTCGCAATGCTACCCCGGAGCGGACGTTTTGATGAGCATCGTCTTGCCGGAAACCGGTTCCGGCCTGTCCGGATCATGCTCGTAGCACAAGGACCGAAATTGGGACACGAACCACCGATGCTGGTGCTGGGGATCGAGACCACCTGCGATGAAACCGCGGCCGCCGTGGTCGAGCGCCAGGCTGACGGGCAGGCGAAAATCCTCTCCAACGTCGTGCGCTCGCAGACCGACGAGCACGCCCGCTTCGGCGGCGTGGTGCCGGAGATCGCGGCGCGCGCCCATGTCGACCTGCTCGACGGCATCGTCGCCTCCGCCATGAAGGAGGCCGGCGTCGGCTACCGACAATTGTCGGCGGTCGCCGCAGCCGCGGGACCCGGCCTGATCGGCGGCGTGATCGTCGGTCTCACCACCGCCAAGGCGATCGCGATGGTGCACGATACGCCCCTGATCGCGGTGAACCATCTCGAGGCGCACGCGCTGACGCCGCGGCTGACCTGCGCGCTGGCGTTTCCCTACTGCCTGTTCCTGGCCTCGGGTGGACACACCCAGATCGTCGCCGTGGTCGGCGTCGGTGAATATGTGCGGCTCGGCACCACGGTCGACGACGCGATGGGCGAGGCGTTCGACAAGGTGGCGAAGATGCTGTCGCTGCCCTATCCCGGCGGACCGGAGGTCGAGCGCGCGGCCGCCGGCGGCGACCCGACGCGGTTTGCCTTTCCCCGCCCGATGCTCGGCCGCCCCGATGCGAATTTCTCGCTCTCGGGACTGAAGACGGCGGTGCGCAATGAAGCCAGCCGGCTGGAGCCGCTCGAGCCGCAGGACGTCAGCGATCTCTGCGCGAGTTTCCAGGCCGCGGTGCTGGAATCGACCGCGGACCGCTTGAGCGTCGGCCTAAAACTGTTTCAGGAGCGGTTCGGCACGCCGCGCGCGCTGGTCGCGGCCGGGGGCGTCGCCGCCAACCATGCCATCCGCAGCGCGCTGCAGGAGGTCGCGGCGAAGGCGCAGACCACGCTGATCATCCCGCCGCCCGCGCTCTGCACCGACAATGGCGCGATGATCGCCTGGGCCGGTGCCGAGCGGATGGCGCTTGGCCTCACCGACACGATGGAGGCGCCGCCGCGCGCGCGCTGGCTGCTCGATGCCAACGCCAAGGCGCCGGCCGGCTACGCCAACAGCCGCGCCGGATATTGAAGGGTTCCGATGCCCGCGCATATGTCAGTCAGCGTGATCGGTGCCGGCGCCTGGGGCACGGCATTGGCCGATGTCGCGGCGCGCGCCGGACGCAAGGTGACGCTGTATGCGCGCAACGCCGAGCATGCCGCGCAGATCCAGGCGACGCGGGTCAACCCGCGGCTGGCCGGTGTCCAGCTTCATCCCGGCATCGCCGTGACGTCCGATATCGCCGCCGCGGCACACGCTGACATCATCCTGGCCGTGACGCCGGCGCAGCATTTGCGCGCGGCGGTTGGGCATCTTGCGCCGCATCTCAAAGCCGACACGCCTGTCGTCGCCTGCGCCAAGGGCATCGAGCACGGCACGCATAAATTCATGACCGAGGTGATCGCGGAAGCTGCGCCGCGCGCCGTGCCCGCGATCCTGTCGGGGCCGAGCTTTGCCGACGACGTCGCACGCGGACTGCCGACCGCCGTAACGCTGGCCACCAGCGAAGAAGCGCTCGCACGCGCGCTCGTCCAGGCGCTCGGCTCGGCGACGTTCCGGCCTTATCACACCACCGACGTGCGCGGCGTCGAGATCGGCGGCGCGGCCAAGAACGTGCTGGCGATCGCCGCCGGAATCGTGGTTGGCAAAAATCTCGGCGCCTCCGCGCTCGCTGCGCTGACCACACGCGGCTTCAGCGAGCTCGCAAGATTGGGCCGCGCCTGCGGCGCCCGCACCGAAACACTCTCAGGCCTGTCGGGATTGGGCGATCTCCTGCTCAGCTGCTCGACCGCGCAATCGCGCAATTTCGCGCTCGGCCTCGCGCTCGGGCGCGGTGAAGCCGCACCGATCGGCAAGCTCGCCGAAGGCGCGTTCACCGCACCGGTGTTGTGCGAGCTCGCCGCCGCGCAAAAGGTCGACATGCCGGTGTCAAACGCGGTCGCCGCGATCCTGAGCGACCGGCTGACCGTCGATGCCGCGATCGAAGGCCTGCTGACGCGGCCGTTCAAGGCCGAGTAACGCACATCACCCGGTCACGAAGGCGACGAGATCGTTCAATCCGGATCCCGTTCCGTCGGGCACGACGCCAAGCTCCTCGACGGTCGCATGGCTGCGATTGACCCAGAAGGTTGGATAGCCGAACCACTTCGCTCCAGCCACATCCCAGCCCGCGAGCGCCGCAAAGACGATCTCCTCTTTGCGCAGCCCGAACGCGTCGACGCCCATCTGGTAGGCGCGGGCGTCGGGCTTGAAGGCCTGAACCCTGTCGGTCGAGAGGTGAGCCTCGAACAGCCCCTCAAGCCGGGAGTTGCTGATGACGGCATCGAGCATCGGTGCGGTGAGATTGGACAGGAACGCCATGCGGACGCCTGCGTCACGAAGCTGCCGGAGCGCGGGCTCAGCGTCGGGCCACGCCTTGAGCTCCAGATACGTTTGCATCAGACGGTCGCGTTGCTCCGATGACAGTTCGATCTTCATTGCCGTGGCCGCGAACACCAGCGCGTCCTCGGTGACGCGCCAGAAATCGGCGTAGCGTCCGCCAAGGGTCCTGAGCCAGCCGTACTCGAACTGCCGCGTGCGCCAGGAAGCGCTCAGCTCGGCGCCCTTGCCCGGAAACATCTCCTCGACCCGCGCAAACACCGGACGTGGATCGATGATCGGAAAGCCGTCGAAGGCGATCGCCTTGAATGACGAGCGGCCCGCGGTGCGCGCCCGGTGCGGCAGCACTGCCGCCGTCGCGAGCGAAGCTGCGGTCAAGGCCGTGAAAGTGCGGCGATTCAGAAGCATGTGGTCTCCTGCATGATGAGCCGGCACCGTTCACAGAAATACGTCTTGGCACAATCGCCAGATTTCAGCAGAGACCATTCCAGATCTCAGAACAATCGACGCCTGCTGAAGCGGCGATTCAAGGCTGAGTAGCGCACATCACGGTCGCGCGTGGCGGAGCTTCACGATCCTTGCGCGCCGTACTAGCGTGGCGGCGAACCGTCGGATCCCGGTCCAACAAATCGAAAAACGGATCCCAAGGGAAAACCCATGCGTCGATCGCATCGCGCCATCCTTTCGATCAGCCTCGCCGTCGCCCTCACCGCCTCATCCACTATCGCCCACGCCCAGACCGCAACCTCCTACGACGAACTTGCCAAGAGCGAGGCCGCCGCCAATGCCGACAACGGCAAGCGGGTCGCGCCGCTCAAATCGATCGGCAATCCAGTCGCCGACGTGTCTGCCGAGATGCAGGCAATGATCGGCGCGCCCTATCCGCCGCATTTCAATGCCGACCCCAAGACCCCGGCGGAATGGAAGGAGTTGATCGATCGCCGCGCCAAGCTTCTGATCGCGGGTGTTCCGGCGCTGAAGGCGAAGCTCGGCGTCAAGGTCGAGGAAACCAAGCTTGCCGGCGTGCACTGCTACATCGTCACCCCGAACAAGATCGCGCTCGAGAACAGGCGGCGCCTGCTGATCCACGTCCATGGCGGCGGCTACGTGTTCGGCCCCGGCGAAGCCGCGTTGCCGGAAGCCATCATGATGGCCGGCTTTGGCGGCTTCAAGGTGATCTCGGTCGACTACCGGATGCCGCCGGACTTCCCCTATCCTGCCGCGATGGACGACGCGATGGCGGTCTGGAAGGAGGTGCTGAAATCGCACGAGCACCGCCGGCTGGCGATCTTCGGCACCTCGACCGGCGGGGCGATGACGCTTGCGATGGTATTGCGGGCGAAGGACGAGAAGCTGCCACTGCCGGCCGCCATCGCGCCGGGCACGCCCTGGTCCGATATCGACAAGATCGGCGACAGCTACGCGAGCAATCAATGGGTCGACAATGTGCTGGTGACCTGGGACGGCTGGCTCGGCCGCGCGGCCAGGCTTTATGCAAACGGCACCAGCCTGAAGAATCCCTACATTTCGCCGATCTATGGTGACTTCAAGGGCTTCCCGCCGACCATCCTGACGTCGGGCACGCGCGATCTGTTCCTCAGCAACACGGTTCGCACGCATCGCAAATTGCGCCGCGCCGGCGTGATCGCCGATCTCAATGTCTATGAGGGGCAGTCGCACGCGCAGTACCAGTTCAACGTCGACGCGCCCGAGACGAAGGAGGCGTTCACCGACATCGCCAGGTTCTTCGATCGATATTTGAAACAGTAGGTGCCGCGCTTCTTGATTTGACGCGTTTTCTTCACGCGAACCGGCATCCACTTCGCTTGAAAACGCTCTGGATCGGGTGCCCGTGCTTGTCGCGGGCATCCGCGTCGCTGTAGATTGCGGCGCAATCGAACGGGGTGAGTTGCGATGAATTACTGGCTGGTGAAATCCGAACCGTCGGTCTGGTCATGGGACCATCAGGTCGCCAAGGGCGCGAAGGGCGAAGCCTGGACCGGCGTGCGCAACTTCACGGCCCGACAGAATCTCGTCAACATGAAGAAGGGCGACAAGGCGTTCTTCTATCATTCCAACGAGGGCAAGGAGATCGTCGGCATCGCCGAGATCATCAAGGAAGCCTATCCCGACCCGACCGACAAGACCGGCAAGTTCGTCTGCGTCGACATCAAGGCCGACAAGCCGCTGAAGACGCCGGTGACGATGGCCGCGATCAAGGCGGACAAGAAGCTCGCCGATATGGCGCTGGTGAAATATTCGCGGCTTTCGGTGCAGCCGGTGACATCAGAGGAATGGAAGTACGTCTGCAAGATGGGCGGGCTGTAGCGTTCCACGAACTCTACCGTCGTCCCGGCGAAGGCCGGGACCCATAACCACAGGCGAGCATTGTTGGAGCGCGCTGTGGCTCCAGCTCGTTTCCGCAATCAATATTTGGGGTAATGGGTCCCGGCCTTCGCCGGGACGACGGGGTTGCGGACCTTACGCCCCGGCCGCCATCACCACCTGCGCCAGCAATTGCTCGCGCTTGGACTGGGTGCGGTAGCCTCCCATCGTCGCGGCGAAGCGTTCGAGGATGCCGTCCTCGAAGGCGGTGACGATGGTGTCGTGGACATAGCTCTTGCGGCAGATCGCCGGCGTGTTGGAGAGCTGGTCGGCGGCCGCGCGGATCGCATCCAGCACCTGGCGCTTGCGGCCGCGCTGGCTGGTGGCCGGCGTGATCCGCGACAGCGATTCCACGACGACGGCCGACGCCATCAGGGTGCGGAAATCCTTCAGCGAGATCTTGATGCCGGCGATCTCGCGCAGGAACGCGTTCACCGCCGTGGTCGAGGCGGCCCGCACCACGCCGGAACGGTCGTAATACTGAAACATGCGCTTGCCCGGGACGCCGCGCAGGATGCCGATCGCACGCACCAGCTTGGCCGCGTCGCATTCCTTGCGCACGGCCTTGCCGCCCTTGGCCTTGAAGGTCAGCACCAGGGAGTCGTCTTCCAGCGTGACGTTGGACTTCAAAAGCGTGGTGGCGCCGCGGGTGCCGTTGAGACGCGCATAGGATTCGTTGCCGGGCCGGATCGCGGTGCGCGCGATCAGCTCGATCACCGCCGACAGCGCGAACTCGCGCGTCGGCTCGTCCCCGGACAGAAACGCCGAGACCTTGCGCCGGATCTTCGGCAGCGCGGCCACCAGCTTGGCCAGGCGATGCGCCTTGCGCTGCTCGCGAACCTTCTCCCAGTCGGCGTGATAACGATACTGCAGCCGGCCCGCCGCATCGCGGCCGACCGCCTGCAGATGCGAGCTCGGATCGCTGGAATAGCGCACCTGGCGGTAGGCCGGCGGAACGGCCATCGCGTGCAGCCGGCGGATCGTCCGCGCATCGCGGACCCGCGAGCCATTGGCACGGACGAATGAATAGGTCTTGCCGCGCTTGATGCGGCGGATAGTCAGCTCGTTCTGGTCGCCGAGCCGCAGGCCCAGATCGCGCGCCAGTTCTTCAACCGTTGTTCTGATGGCGGCGGGGGCGTCGAGTTTAAGCGTTGACGGCGATCGCAGCTTTGCGCGTGGCGTCTGCTTTGGCCACTGGCCCAGTGCCTTTGCCAAGGCGACAGCGGGATCGGCGGAAACGGGCCGCACAGCCGCGATATTCTGCTGATCCATCATTCTCGCAAGACGCCTTGTTCCGCTGTTCTCCCGGTAATGCCGTTGCTTCGGGCTTCGTTCCGGTGGGCCGTCCGGCCTCGGTTTGGCGATTTAGGGCGTCGGAGCCGACATTGCGAGTCGCGAATCAGTTATTGAAGGTATCAAATTACCTTTCATGGGTGCCATTCGCCCGCTAACGTTGATTTTGGACTGCCCGGGATCGGACAAAATGACGCGAGCGCGGTGCCGAAAACCGGCGTTTGAACACCGCCTTGGGTTCACCGCGGTCCCCAGATCAGGTCAGTGACCTTGCCCTTTCGCGCGCTGCTCTCTCGCCGGGGCGCGGCTTGAGTTCGGCAGCCACGGGCCCGTCCAACCGCTGGCCGCAACCAAGGATTACGCGGTCACAAACGTGTTGACGTAGGTCGTCGCGGCAGCGTCCGACAATTCGTTCACTTGTACCTGAAGCCGACCATCAAAATCGGCGTCAGCGTATCGCACGCGACACTGCTGCGGTGGCGGCGAACGGCGCAGAGAACGACACCACTACGACCAAGAGACCAGTGACCCCGAGCACGCGATGGCGCATAGGTTTCTCTCGTCGACGCGTTGCGGTAAGCCGTCTTGTCAAAAGCGGAAGCCGGCGGACTATCCGACGGCTTCACGCGACGAAAGTGACAGTCCTTTTTCCTTGCCGGGCCGGAATGCGGCAACGCATAATCGCGGCAATGATCAAGACGGCTTGCCGTCGCGTCGTGCGCGATCGGCAATGAGCGGAGGAAAATGATGTCCGAGAAAATCTATGACGTGTCGGCCGACTGGGCCAAGCGCGCCTATATCGATGACGCCAAATATCGCGAGATGTACGCGCACTCGGTCAAGGACCCGAACGGCTTCTGGGCCGAGCACGGCAAGCGGATCGACTGGATCAAGCCCTTCACCAAGGTCGAGAACGTCTCCTTCGCGCCCGGCAACATCTCGATCAAATGGTTCGAGGATGGCGTGCTGAACGTCGCCTGGAATTGCATCGACCGCCATCTCGACAAGCGCGGCGACCAGACCGCGATCATCTGGGAGGGCGACGATCCCTCCGAATCCAAGCAAATCACCTACCGCCAGTTGCACGACGAAGTCTGCAAGATGGCCAACATCCTGCGCACGCGGAACGTCAAGAAGGGCGACCGCGTCACGATCTACCTGCCGATGATTCCGGAAGCGGCCTACGCCATGCTGGCCTGCGCGCGGATCGGCGCCATCCATTCAGTGGTGTTCGGCGGCTTCTCGCCGGACAGCCTCGCACAACGCATCAAGGATTGCGACTCGAAGGTGGTGATCACCGCCGACGAGGGCCTGCGCGGCGGCAGGAAAGTGCCGCTGAAGGCCAATGTCGATGCCGCCATCGCCAAGATCGACTCTAAGGATTCCGGCGGCGTCGACTGGGTCGTGGTGGTGAAGCGCACCGGCGGCAAGATCGACATGAACCCAACGCGCGACCTCTGGTATCACGAGGCCGCCGCCATGGTGACGACGGAGTGCCCGGCCGAGCACATGCATGCCGAGGACCCGCTGTTCATCCTCTACACCTCGGGCTCGACCGGAACGCCGAAGGGCGTGCTGCACACCTCGGCCGGCTATCTCGTGTTCGCGTCGATGACGCATCAATACGTGTTCGATTATCACGACGGCGACATCTATTGGTGCACCGCCGACGTCGGCTGGGTCACCGGCCACAGCTACATTCTCTACGGGCCGCTCTGTAACGGCGCCACCACGCTGATGTTCGAGGGCGTGCCGAACTATCCGGACAATTCGCGCTTCTGGAACGTGGTCGACAAGCACAAGGTCAACATCTTCTACACCGCGCCGACCGCGATCCGCGCGCTGATGCAGGGCGGCGACGAGCCGGTGAAGAAGACCTCGCGCAAATCGCTGCGCCTGCTCGGCTCGGTCGGCGAGCCGATCAATCCGGAAGCCTGGGAATGGTATTACCGCGTGGTCGGCGACGACCGCTGCCCGATCGTCGACACCTGGTGGCAGACCGAGACCGGCGGCATCCTGATCACGCCGCTGCCCGGCGCGACCAAGCTGAAGCCCGGTTCGGCGACACGGCCGTTCTTCGGCGTGGTGCCGGAGATCGTCGATGCCGACGGCAAGACGCTGGACGGCGAGACCTCGGGCAATCTGTGCCTGACCAAGTCATGGCCGGGCCAGATGCGCACGGTCTATGGCGACCATGCGCGG
>NZ_JBXEJO010000128.1:0-12196 GCF_056837965.1 Bradyrhizobium ferriligni | reverse complement strand
AGCCCGGAGCCTTGACGGCCGCGACCTTCAGGCCGCCACGCAGGCGGTTGACGACGAGGGTGGCGAGGGCTTCGCCTTCGACGTCCTCGGCGACGATGACCAGCGGCTTGCCGGTCTGCACCACGGCCTCGAGCAGCGGCAGCAGCTCGTTCAGCGAGGAGAGCTTCTTCTCGTTGATCAGGATGTAGGCGTCGTCCATCTCAACGCGCATCTTATCGGCGTTGGTAACGAAGTAGGGCGAGATGTAGCCGCGGTCGAACTGCATGCCCTCGACGACGTCGAGCTCGGTCTCGAGCGACTTGGCTTCCTCGACCGTGATCACGCCCTCGTTGCCGACCTTCTTCATGGCGTCGGCGAGGAACTTGCCGATCTCGGCATCGCCGTTGGCCGAAATGGTGCCGACCTGGGCGATCTCCTCGTTCGAGGTGACCTTCTTCGAGTTCTTCTGGAGGTCCGCAACGACGGCTTCGACCGCGAGGTCGATACCGCGCTTGAGGTCCATCGGGTTCATGCCGGCGGCGACCGACTTGGCGCCCTCGCGCACGATAGCAGCCGCAAGCACGGTCGCGGTGGTGGTGCCGTCGCCGGCGGCGTCCGCTGCCTTGGCCGCGACCTCGCGCACCATCTGGGCACCCATGTTCTCGAACTTCTCCTCGAGCTCCACCTCCTTGGCGACGGCGACGCCGTCCTTGGTGATGCGGGGAGCGCCGAACGACTTCTCGAGCACCACGTTGCGGCCCTTCGGACCGAGGGTGACCTGCACGGCATTGGCGAGAATGTCGACACCGCGCAACATGCGGTCTCGCGCTTCTACGCCGAACTTGACTTCCTTGGCTGACATAATCGAATTTCCTCAGTTTAATTTCTCATCCTTCGACGCGCCCGGCAAGGCGTTCGTCAGGGGTGAGTGGTGGCGAGCGCCGGACTAGGCGGCTTTCTTCTTGGAAAACACATCGGTGAGAACGCCCATGATGTCGCTCTCCTTCATGATCAACAGTTCCTGACCGTCGACCTTGACCTCGGTGCCTGACCACTTTCCGAACAGCACGCGATCGCCGACCGCCACGTCGATCGGAATCAGCTTACCGGTCTCGTCACGGCCGCCTGGGCCAACCGCGACGACTTCGCCCTGCGAGGGCTTTTCCTTGGCTGTGTCGGGAATGATGATGCCGCCAGCTGTCTTCTCTTCAGCGTCGATGCGCTTGACCACGACGCGGTCGTGAAGCGGACGGAAATTCATGCAGGCCTCCTGAGCATTTGAACGATTTGACGATGGGTGCTTTCTGAGCAGCACCATTATTGCAAGAGCCAGGCCAAACACGAGCAGAGCGATCTGCCTGCAATCGTGATGAATCTCACGCTTGGCCTGCGCGTGCATTCGTCCGGAAGCAAACGCCTTCATGTGCACAGCTCGCCAAGCTGTTGCGAACCTGACATTGCTTCTCGTCAAAACATCCGAGTGTACCGTCACGCGCATGGGCGCCAAAATGTGCTCGCTAGGGACCGCAAGATCAGGCCGATCACGACCTACCGATGGGATGGTGATCGAGCGCCGACAGTCTCTTTCCGTTTCTTCTCCACGGCTCTTCATTGTCGGCCCTGCGAGCAAAGCTGCTCGTACGAATTTGGCTGAAAGAAAATCATGCGGCCGGGCTATTTTGCGTCGACGGCATTCCAATAGCGCTGATGGAGCAAGGGGATTGGACCGGCATATGGATTATATACGTTGATATACGTTGTGCCGAAGCCTCCAGCGTGTGATTGCGGAGGCGAATTCAACCGATCTCTGCGCCAATAGGAAAACAACCTGTGTCGTCGGTAGAAGTACATCAGCATATCGTTTCGCTTCTTCAGAAGTCCAATCCGGTCATCTTGGATATCGGCTGCAATGACGGAACTGATACGCAACATTTTCTTACCCTGTGCCCACAAGCTCAGCTTTACTGCTTCGAGCCGGACCCTCGTGCGATCGCGCGCTTCAAGAAGAAGTTGGGCCCTTCCCTCGATAAGGTGACGCTGCTTGAAATCGCGATCAGCGATCGAAACGGGATGATCGATTTTCATCCAAGCAATGCAGATGGAGATGCAAAAGAATGGGATCTCTCCGGCTCGATACGCCGTCCGAAAAACCATCTTACCGAGTATGATTGGGTTCGGTTCGACCGCCCTTTCTCGGTTGAAACCCGGCGGCTGGACGATTGGTACAGCGACGCTAAGCTGAACACGGTTGATTTCATTTGGATGGATGTCCAAGGCGCGGAGGCCGACGTCATTGCGGGCGGCATGCAAACCTTGAGCAATACGCGCTTCATCTACACGGAATATAGCGACCGGGAGCTCTACGAAGGGCAACTGTCGCTGCAAGCCATTCTTGATCTATTGCCGTCATTCGAAGTGGCGGCTCATTATCCCCGTGCTGTAGAAGGAGATGTATTGCTCAAGAACACGCGCTTCTAGCGCCTGCCACATATTCGGCCCTCATTTACCCCTGGAAGACGAATGGATACCGCGGTCCGGACAGGCGCTTCAAGTTCCTTTCACATCGCGGTGGCCATGCAGGCCTTAGCGATAGCGCACATAAATGGAATCCCTCGATGATTTCTGTGATTGTTTGAAGATCATTTATTTGGCGGGCTGGCTCGGCCCGCGACTCTGGGGCGACCAGCTCGAGCTTTCTCAGATGCCTGAACCAATACTGCCAGCCGACGCTCAAAGCGTTTAATTGTCTGAATTGCTGCTGTATGCTCCGGTCCTCTAGGAACCCGGTCCACTGCTTCGAACAAATGCCAAAGCAACTGCATCAGCTCTCGTAGATCCTTAAGATGCGCCACTTCGATTACGCGCTTTGCGTCGCTGTTGTTGCGTCATGCTGAAACATTTGTCTTCAGTCCAAGTCAATCGCCAGTGGGGTGCATAGCGAGTTCGTCGCCGCTCATCGGCTGCAGCTCGTATTCCGCGTCGCTTGCACAAAGCATCGTCGATGAGCCTCTGCGCCATCATGTACGAACATGCCTCCATCAGCGCATGATCCGGAAAATCAACGCCTGCCGTGCGAGGGCGAATCCATTCATTGAACGAAGACTTGCAATGATCGTGCCATCGCTAGCTCAATGCAAGAAAAGCATGGATATGAGGATGTTAGCTCGCAAATTGATCGCAATATCTGCTGGTCGTAAACTCGACATGCTGGCCGGCACTATGCACGTTACTGTCCGGAGCAAGAGTTGTGTCGGATTAGCCTGGCGAGGATCATCCGCAAGCCACCCGCGAGAAAGCCGCTTCAACCAAAAGATAGAGCAGATAGGGCCTATGCTTGCGCCCGGTGGCGCTCTCGGCTGCTAAATTTAGCTCCTTTCTGGCCACCCAAGCACGAATGATCGTGATCGTAACGCGAGCGGTTCTTGGTCAAGAACGCTAACTCTCAGCCACCCTGGTCAGTCGATTGAGAGCCGCGGCAGTGGACGAGCGCCGCTGATCAGGTGGGCCTGCGCGGCCACTTCAGCAAGATAGTCATCCATTGCATTTCGCGCGCTTGCTGTACCAGGTGGCGGAAATTCACGGAAATTCCGTCCTGCCAGCGACTGACCCATAGGTATGTCTGGCTGATCAGAAATCTTGTCCGCCAGCGGGACCAGCGGTCCGACCCGGGCACCGTCCGATTGTCCATATAGGATACCATGAAACGGTCGCGCAGCGTGGTGCCAAGCAGCTCCATGGCCTTTGAAAATGGCACCTGAGCCGTTTTCTTGGCGCGTTTGAGTTCGAGCCGGGCGGCGTGCAGGATTTCCGGCAACGTATCGGCCACCCGGAAGCTCGCCGGGCTCATCCCGACATACCATCCAACCGAACGCATCGATCGCAGATCGTACCTGGTGTGAAAGGGCGCGACGGCGTGGAATTGTCGTTGGTTCGCCAGTGTCTTTCCTGCCAGCGCCAGACAGGCGAAAATTCCCGTCGCCGCGTTTCCGCCCTGGGACCTGCAGCCGCGATCGAATTCGCATGCGCCAGCCGCATCGAGCAGCCACATTTTTCCGCTCCGCTGCAAGGATCTCTCCGGCGCATCGAATGATAGCAGAAAGTCCGGCAATTGACCGCCGTTCGCCGCGATCAGCTCGCGCCAATGGCCGATAGCAGGATGGTCATCGGTTAGATCGGTCAATCGCTCTCGTTCGGCCTCGGCGTGATCCAGATAGCTGTACACCGCTGCCAGCTGGGGTTCCACTCGACGGATCGCGGCTGTGTACAGCTCGCGGATCTCATACGGTACCAAGGCCATCGAGTAGGCATCGCTAACAGAGTGGTCTGAGGCGAGCAGGAGGCTCGTGGATGTCGGCCGGCTGATCGTCACGAAGACATACGCCGGCCAGCGCAGCGGGTTGGTCTCCGCGTCAAACAGTTTTTCGAGCAACTGAGCAGTTTCGCCGCTATCGGCGCGGTCACTCACCACGGTTTGCTCAAGCGCTGCAGCGCCTGGATCAATCGTGGCGCGATGCATTGCCGATCCATCCTTGGCCAATCGGCTGCGTAATACCTCGTGCCGATCGACCCAGCCGAGGATCGCTTTGGTCAGCGCAGCGGCGTGGAGCTCGCCCGGCAACTCGAATGCTGCGCCGAGCCAGCCCGGTCGGCCATCGTCCGCAGAGCGAAGATGTTCCTCTTGCACATAGGACGGACGGCGCGGGTCAGCCCGCCAGCTGATCGGCTCGGGGACGTTGATCCGCCAAACCATGAGCCGCCCAGGCTGCCGATCAAGATCACCAAATTCTTTGATGTCCATGAGCCAGTCCGTCGCGGTCATAGACGCAAGCTGCGCGCCTGGCGCAGCGGCGACCGCCAAATCCACACTATGGAGGCCATGCCAAGCACGCTGCTCGCGAGCAACGTGGTACGCTGGCTCGTCGCAGCAGCGGCCGCGCCGCCGACCAGCGCCCCCAATGAGGCCAGTCCCCACACCACGCTGCGGATACTCGCATTGATCCGGCCCTGTAAGTGCGGCATGACCAACGTATATCGAATGGGAACCTGCTGCAGATCCCTTGGCCGATCCACAGCATGAATTGGGAGAGGGTCACGCATGCCACTGCGGCCCACCAGGGCTGGGTGAGCCGGCGCTCACCGCCAAACCGATCATTAAAGTTGGGCCGAGGCCGATCGCCCGGCCCACCCGCGGTGAGCTAGCCGCGCCGACCACACCGCCAAGCGCACCGATGCCGAGCGCCACGCCGACGAGCCGGCTGTCAAACCCGAGATCCTTAGTCAAATGCAGCAGAAACGCCGCAGAATACGCGTTGTGCCAAAAGATGAATGTGCCGCTGGCCAACGTGACTGCCCGCAAAATCGGATTGCCGAACAGGCTTGCCAAACCCTCGGCGACTTGGCCGAGCACCGCTCTCGGCGCGGCCTCCGAGCACCCAGTGTTACGCAGGGGCACCAGAGACAGCAACGCGGCGGCAAGCAAAAATGAAATCGAGTCCGCCAGTATTGCGGTCGGGGCAGAGAATTCGTTGACGAGCCAACCGGCCAGGAACGGACCTGCTGCCATCGCGCCCGCTTGGCTGAACTCCAATGAACTCTGTGCCCGAACCAGCTCTGAGCGGTCTAGCACGGTGCGTATGCACGCCAGATAAGCCACGTCAGCGATCACTGCGGCAACCCCAACCAGCATGCTCGTCGTGTACAACTGAACCAGTCCAAGATGTCCAAGGCTGGCGAACAAGGGAATTGTGGCCAGCGTCGCCGCCATCACCAGATTGGCGGTCAAAAGGATCCGCCGATGCGGGAGGCGGTCGACGACGACCCCGGCGAACAGACCCACCACCAGGTACGGCGCTCGACCGCAGGCCAGCAGCAGCCCCGTTTGCGCCGGTCCCGCGTCCAGCAACGTGATTGCGGTTAGCGGCAGCGCCAGCATGGTTACATTAGAGCCCAGCAGCGAAATGGTCTGGCCGACGAGCAGCGCAAGATAGCTTCGTGGCAATCCGCGAGGCGCGGCGAAACAGCGCCGGCGGCTCACGTGTCGCCAGACAGGCTGGGAGCCGAGAGATACCCCAGTCGGCTCAGCTCACTTTCGGCGATCTGCTCGAACTCCTCGATCTGGGCTCGCGTCAGATCTTGGACGTAACGACCGATCCTGCCTCGGTGCAGCGGCTTCCCCGCAGCCTCGGCCGCCGGATGGCCGTGCGGTTGTTCGAACAATACGTGCTCGTATTCAGCGTGACGCAGCACGGCCTCATCCCAAGGCAAGCCGAGGTGATCCAGGGCCCGGGCCAGGGTGGGACGGGGACTGGTTACAAGATCCTCGTAACGCACCTCAAGATAGCGGCCAGGCGGCGCGATTCGGTGTGGCTGGGATACCACTTCCAGCCAACCGCGCGCGGCATCGGCAACAGTTCGGTACCCCCAATCAGGAACGGTTTTCAGATGAGAGGCGGCAACGTCGCGGCCGTCCCGCACGATATGCACGAAATGTGCGCGCGGCCACAGCCGGGCGAAGGCGTCGATGTGGGCAATCTTGCGCTGCAGTTTCAAGCCCCAGCGCCGGGCCCCGCTACGTGCTCGGCGCAACTCGCCCATCTCGTTGATAAGGCAGCATCGGGCGGCGAACGAAACGATGTCGTCGCCCATCTCGACCATCACCTTGCTGACCAACCCACGCATATCATCGAAGTCGAGGCCGAACCGGCGGCACTGGACCACAAAGTGCACCCCGTCATACCAGAACGGATCGACCGTGTTTTTGGTCATGCCCGCGACACGGGAATCGCCGGCCGCCAGCAGGTCGATCGCGCTCAAGATGTGCGGACCGAGATTGGGCGGTTCGAGGAAGTCGATCTCCGGCCCGGCTACCAGATCCAGATGCGAATCCAGCACGATGCTCAGCAATGTGGTGCCCGAGCGGTTCTCGCCGCCGAGCAGCACCGGCGATGTGGAAAATGGATTGGGCAGCGGCATGGCGGTGTTCTCTGTTGGAAAATGCCTGCTCATCCGCAGACGGGTCAAGCGCGTCTCCGGCTACATGCGCTCGCGCATCAAAATCAATGGTCCGATAGCGGAAGGCTATTCCGGCATACAAAGTCATTCCGCCGCCGAGCGCGCACACAGTCCAGGGACGTCCAAACGACGTCAACGTACCTGCCGAAGACCTTACTAGGGCGGTATCCATACCATCTTGGACGCTCGCCAGCGAGGCGCCGGGAGGAAGCGCCCGACCTTCCTCGAGAAGGAGCACTCGCAAACCGTGTTGGGCGATCTCGTAGGCAACGGTCGAGCCGCTGGCACCACTCCCGACAACGCATACATCAACGATATCGGCCGTCACTATCCCACCTCTGGCAACAAATATCGACAATGCGCAATCAAAGCCCTATTGATCAGTGACCGGCTGCCCCAGATAACTGCCATAGCCAACGATGAACGCGCGGCAGTTGCACGATTGCCCCAGACTATCCAGTGCGGCTTGGCTCGGTCGCCAATGATCATCTGCCGGGTATCATCTGCCAAATATCATCGCGAACCACCCTGAGATCGTACAATGTGACGCTACGTACGATTCAAGGCCGTCCGAGCCTACCGCGTGAAATATGACAGATGGCTAGGTCAGGCGGTTGTCCGATCCACCTAACTTGCGTAGCTGACGTGGGTGAGCAAATGTGTCTGCACGATTTGCGGGCGCTCGCGAGCTCCTTGGGTTACACGTCACAAAGGCCATGCGGGCAGCATTTCGAAGGCCACCAGGACTGTTGTCTCCTGAACTTTTCGCAATCATCAGACGTGGGTTGGCTGGAACAGCAAAGCCGCGCATCTTATCGGAAAAAAAAGCCCGGCCTCATTTCGAGGGCCGGGCGGAAGTGAGTCTGGGGCGAACGAGGCTGCTAAGCGTCGCGCCAGCTCTCGTCGACAGAGGGAGGGCTGCCGACGGTTATTTGCGGTGATGCATTCACCGCAAATTCTAATCACGAAGGGATCGATGTCGGTCTGGCGTTGTTTCCTTTTTCCCAAGGCGATATTCACCAATGCGCGGACAGCCCGGGATCATCTGTCGTCGACGCCACTCATCTCATCGGTATGATCTTGATCCTCGTAAAGCAAAGTCGACCGCTTATGTGTCGTTGTCGCGCCTCTGCCGGAGTGGCCCGGCTGGCTTGCCGCGGGCCCCTCGCGTCCTGCTTTGAGATGCTACAACGTGACGCTAGGTACGAATCAAGTCGTTTGAGCTGCGGCGCGCGTCATGAAAATCCAAGCTCCCGATTTCTCACAGGCAGCGATCAATCCGCGAGTCGCAACGGTGCATGTCGTATTCTGCTTATGTTGCCTGTGCTTGTGCCACGTGAGCGCTCGGAGATTTCGCCAGCGCGGTTTCTCGATTCTCCGCAAGGATTACTGCGGCGACGAAGCTTTGCGACCGTAACCTCAGGCTGGTCGCGCGCGTTGTAACTACGCTCAAGTATTTCAAGAAAACGGCCGAGCGAACGCGACTGCAGGTCGAATAGCGGCGGTACGGATCGGAATTGGCGTGCGCTTGTTGATTTGCTTGGTGCAAAGAGTACGAAGCGGCCGCCGAAGAAATTCAACGCAGGACATATGAGCGGCGGAATTCCCCAAGTAATTCGAACTGATCTCGCTGAAGAAAATCAACAGCATGACCGTTCCATTCAGTGAGCTTCCTACGCCTAGCTTTTGGATCGTCCGATTGACGTGCACAGTCGAGAGCCCGCATGCATCGGCGATGTCTTGCTGTATGAAGGGGACATGAAGACGACCATTGTCCAGGAGCCCCACGAGCTCAAGCCGCGCAGCGCTTCTGCTCGATCGCGTTGACCGTCATACCAGCTAAGATTCTGTACGAGACGCTCAGATCTGTGGCGGGGATGACACGCTGAGCCGGGGCAGCGAGATCGTTCGACCATATCGTACAGTATTTTTACTGGCGTAGAAATGCGGGGTTCCAGTACATTCTTTGCAGGGAATGTGTTTGAGTCCTCGTTCGTGATTGCCTGCTCGAATTGAGGTCCAACATGAGTCACGCGGCTGGGATCGCTATGAAATGTCGATAGTGACGGAAGAAGAGCGCGAGTTGGCGCGGTGCAGGCAGGAAATAGCACGTCTCAAGAATCTGGTTGTACAGCTTTCTCAGCTCGTCTTGCGGCACGTCGCGGAAAATACCGAGGAACGGAAGCCGCAATGCAGGTGAGTAACTTGGGCGTGTGATCATAAATGACAGAGGGCGGCAGTTAGACGATTTCCGTTGTGATCCGCAGCGCGGCGTCCCCAGGGGGAGGGGAGCGGCCCTGCCTCGTTTTCCCGAGGCGGGGCCGCGCAATTTCCGGTCGAACCTTTTCGTGGAACAGAGGGCCCGAGCGTCGCGCGGCCCGATGGTCGAAAATCTCCATAAGCCGAAGCCGGTGACTGCTGTCCGGCGAAGGGACGCCTCACTGTTGCCGCCGCTAGACGTCTGCGTTGGGCCAAGTTATCAGCTCCAATTCAGTCCAGCCCGTGAGTCATCGAACCGGTGGCATCGTGTGCATCGATCGGACATTGGATCCAGACCGCGCATGTGCGCGGTGGCCGCTTTAGACCGATGGCGGGTTGCGGACACCAAGCTGCTCGATGACGCGCTTTGATATCTCTGCCGGATCGCCAACCCCACTTGCGCCAATCTCGAGACCTTCTTCGACGATTTCGGCGATAGGGTCGTCTCGATCAATCAAGCAGAGCGAGCGGCATTGTCCGTACATAGGCTGATTTCAGACATTCAATTTGTTCTGGCGGTAGCCTGCTGCCTTGGAGCAATCGATCAATCGACATTGATCCCCGTCCTACCTCCCTAGCTACGCTAACTTTGATGTCTTGCACTAAGATGGGTCAGAATGCGGTCGGGTTAGTCTCGCTATAGCCACCTTTGTCGTCCCACCTATAAACGACGTAATCGAGCTGTTTGATGTCACCCTTGGCATCGTATTGCAGTGTGCCGATCACAGTGTCCCAAGAGCCCGCTTTGATCGTGTCCATCACCTTCTTCGGGTCTATGGTACCAACTTTGGTTGCGGCTTGCGTCCAGACCTCCACCGCAGCGTAGGTGTATAGCGTGTAGCCCTCGGGGTCGATATTCTTGGCTCTGAACTTATCTACGGTCGCAGCCGCCGTCGTCTTCTTGCGTGGGTCGGGCCCGAAGGTGAAGAGTGTACCCGCTCCAGCTGCGCCGGTGATCGAAGCATATTCCTTGTCCGCCAACGCGTCACCCGACATCAGGATGGTCTTCAGGCCCTGATCGCGCATCTGGCGCAAGATAAGGCCCGCTTCTTGGTGATAGCCACCGACATAGACGAGGTCGATATTGTCGCGCTTCAGTCGCGAGACAATCGCATTGAAATCCTTGTCGCCCTTATTATAGGACTCGTACATCTTCTCAATGATACCGGCCTTGTTGAGTGCCTTCTTCGTCTCGTCGGCCAGTCCCTTTCCATAAGTCGTCTTGTCATTCAGAATCGCGATGTTCTTGCCGTTGAATTGCTTCGCGATGTACTGGGCGGCAACCTGGCCCTGCTGGTCGTCACGGCCGCAGACGCGCGCCACGTTCCATAGCTTGCGTTCGGTGAATAGCGGGTTGGTCGAAGCCGGCGTGATCTGCAGTACACCGCCATCCGCATAGGCTTCCGAGGCCGGGATCGATGACGAAGAGCAAAAGTGCCCAGCAACGAACGGGATCTTGGCAGCAGCGACCTTTTCCGCTACCGATCGCGCCTGCTTGGGATCGCAGGCATCGTCCTCGACGTCGAGGGCTAGCTTCTTGCCGAGTACGCCGCCGGAAGCGTTGATCTGCTCCACCGCCATCTCGGCGCCGTTCTTCATTTGCCGACCGAAGGCGGACTCGCCTCCGGTTATCGGTCCAGCGACGGCGATGGTGATTTCCTCAGCCAATGCCGCGGTGGACAGCACAATCGATGCTCCAAATGCAAAGCCGATTAGCTTGAGTGATTTCATGGGGTGTCCTCACAGGGGTGAACGCGGCGGCGAGTAAGCTTGAGCTGAGCAAGGCGCCCCCGCGGCGGTCAGTGCCAGGAAGCAGCCCGAGATAAAGTCACGGTCGCGCATCAAACCGTTCGATTGCACTGCTACGTGAGAGCGGGAACCTACCTTGACTTGATGAGACAACGGTTCGTGCTACAGGAATATACAACGGTTCGGGAGCTATCGGCAGACAGCCCCATCGCTGCGCGTCCAATCTGATACCGCCAACGAACAGGGCTATCTTAGTTGGAGACTAGCTGAAGCGGGTGTTTATGAAAGAAATAGATCAGTCCGTAACGTACAAGCTCGCCGCATCCGAGTCGTCGCCACTTGAGACCACGCGGTCGATCGAGCCAAAAGGAGAGACGATCGTTCGGGTCGTGCGCGACCATCATCTTTGGAGACGCAGAAAAACTTGATGCTCGACAGCGTGATCGCCTTGATAGCGCGCGCAAGGCGAGCGCGCGGTTTCAAATGAAGGCAAGGACGAGCAGGCTCGAGCAGAGTAGTGCGAAGCTGGTCGCGGTCAGCACAAGGAGGCTACCGGAGACAAGGTCATGATTGCCCATGAAGCACCCTCGATTGCAGCTAAGGAGAGACGCGCAGCAGCAGCTCGTCTCTTTGAGCTTCGTAGGCAAATTATGCGATTCTGGTTGCGCTATTTCCGCGTCGTCCGGGTGATGCTGCATTTTTGCAGCATTATTCAGCGGTACTCTGTTGAAGTTCGGCGTAAGAAGTGGAGCGGATGGAGGCTCGAAACGTCAGAAATAGACAGCTCTTATGCGGTGAGCGTCGAATGGTGATTCGGCGCTCGGGGCGAAGCTGAGGGCCCACCATCCAAGGAAGCGCGTATCCGCCGACGGCAGGCGAGCACAATGTATTGCTAGACTAGCTTGGTGACGCGACCAAAGTGCGGGAGATGTACGGCTGGCTAACAGCAAAGCCACCGTACGCGCAGTAAGCGTATCCGATAACTTTCAATTACCCACATTTGACGTCGAATTTGAGCGAGGCGCCGCGGGCGAAATCTTGAATCGGTGGAATCTGTTGTGATTCGTTGTCGAGCACCTGATTCGGAAGCGCGGGGTGCTCGATGGGCTTGGTGAAGGAACGCGCGGGGGCGCGTGCTCAGCGATTGACGACCGGTATCGAGACGTGGGTTGATCGGGAAGTTGCGGGATGCGAGTTT
>NZ_JBXEJO010000127.1:0-12297 GCF_056837965.1 Bradyrhizobium ferriligni | reverse complement strand
GCCGAAAGCGCGTTCGTGACGCCCTTTATATGGCGGCCCTCAACGCAGTTCGCAGAGCTGATCCGTTCAAGGCCTTCTATGCACGACTGCGACAGGCCGGAAAACCAGCCAAACTCGCCCTCATCGCTGTCGCCAGGAAGCTGCTCACGGTCCTCAATGCCATGATGCGAGACCGAAAGCCGTACCTGCAGACCAAACCAACATAACAGTTGCCGGGTCGCGCTTCGCTTGCCCGGGACGACGGCTGTGGGTTTGGGTTACTCCTGCGCCTCCTCCAGGTGTCGTCCCTGCGAAAGCAGGGACCCGTAACCACGGGACGTGCGGATGGAGCGAGCTGGGGCCACAGCGTCGCGCAACAACGGCGCTCCGTGGTTATGGGTCCCGGGTCGCGCTTACGCTTGCCCGGGACGACGGCAGTGGTTTGGTCTACTCCGCCGCTTCCTGCGCGACCGTCGGCTGGGTGCCGGCGACCGTGGCGCGGCGCATGTCGCGGGGCTGCGACTGGTCGTAGCGGCGGACGCGGTGCACGGTCTGGCGGTTGTCCCACATCACGAGGTCATGCACCGTCCATTTATGCACATAGACGAACTCGGGCTGCGTCGCGTGCTCGGTGAGGTCGCGCAGCAGCAACCGCGCCTCCGGCATGCTCATGCCCCTGATGGCGCCGGCGTGCGAGGACAGATACAGCGACTTGCGGCCGTGCACCGGATGCGTCCGCACCAGGCGCTGCAGCACCGGCTTGAACATCTGCTTCTCCTCGTCGGTGTAGTCGAGGAAGCCGAGCGAGCCGCGCGAATACATCAGCGAGTGTTCGCAGATCATGTCCTCGAGCTCGGCCTTGGTCTCGTCGTCGAGCGCGTCATAGGCGGCGCGCATGTCGGCGAATTCGGTGTTGCCGCCCTTCGGGTTCACCACGCGCGCCGACAGCAGCGAGAATTTCGCCGGGATCGGCCGGAACGAGCTGTCGGAGTGCCACAGGCAGTTGCCGAGGTTGAACAGGTGGGTGCGGTGGTCCTTCGGCAGCGGCTTGCCGTCCTTGCCGAGATTGGAGACGTCGTTGAGCCCCGCGGAGAGACGATAGTCCTCCTTCTTCGCCACGGTGCCGCCGCGCGCATCTTCGCGCTCGCCGAAGTTCAGCGCGAATGCCATCTGCTGGTCGTCGGTGATGTCCTGGCCGTGGAACACGAGCACGGCGTATTTGTCCATGCCGGCCTCGATGTCGATCGCTTCCTGCTTCGTCAGCGGCTTGCGCAGATCGACGCCGGAGACCTCGCCGACGAAGTGCTTGTGAAGCTGCCGGATCAGGACCGTCATTGGCGTATCTCCCCGTCTGTCGCGGGCGGTTTTCCCGCTTCGTTTGACGGGAAGGCTACTCACCACGCGCGCGCTGTCAACGCTTCGCGGCCGCGCGCGGATCAGGCATTCCGCGCCATCAACCCGCCATCGACCGGAATCACGGCGCCGGTCAGGAACGACGCCGCGGGCAGGCACAGGCTCAGCGTCATGTGCGCGACCTCTTCCGGATCGCCGTAACGGGCGAGCGCGGTGCGGCGCTTGGCGTAGAGCGTCTTGTGCTCCTCGGAGATGCGGTCGGTGATCGCGGTGCGGATCGGGCCCGGGCAGATGCAGTTCACGGTGATGCCTTCGCGTCCCAGTTCCACCGCGAGCGAGCGCGTCAGGCTGGTGACGCCGCCTTTCGCCGCGGAGTAGGGGCTGTGCAGCGCGGTCGCGCCGAGCGCCTCGGTCGAGGCGATGTTGACGATGCGCGGCGAGCGCGACTTGCGCAGGTATGGCAATGCCGCGCGGATGATGCGCGGATGCGCCGTCAGCATCACCGCGATGCCCTTGGCCCAGGCGTCCTCGTAAGCGGGATCGTCGATCGGCACCCGCACCGAGATGCCGGCATTGTTGACGATGATGTCGAGCCCGCCGAAATGCGCGGCGACGTCGTTGACGACTTTGGTGATGGCGTCGCGATCGCTGACGTCGAGCGTCCATGCCTTCGCCGAGCCGCCGCTTGCCGAAATCTCCTTCGCCACCGCCTGCGTGCCTTCTTCGGTCAGGTCGGTGACCGCGACATTGGCGCCTTCATCGGCGAACACCCGCGCGGTGGCGCGGCCCATGCCGCTGGCGGCGCCGGTGACGAGAACGGTGAGGCCCTTCACCGAACGGCTGAGCTGCTTGTATTCGGACATGACGGACCCCCCGTTGATTTTTTGCGTTGTGAGCGACGGCAACGCTGGCACCGATCGCAAGATACGTCAAACCAGCGATCCGATATCGGCATGCGCGCAGCGCGTTAACGCAAGTTTCCCGGTTGGCTTTCCGAAAAGGATCATGCTCAATCAAGACAACAGCACGAGAGAGGAACGCGCGATGAACGAGCTCGATTTCGGCGGCAAGCAAATATTGGTGGTCGGCGGCTCCAGCGGCATCGGCAACGGCATCGCGCAGGCGTTCCGCGCCAGAGGCGCGCGCGTCGCGATCTGCGGCACCCGCGCGCAGGCGAGCGACTATTCCACCGAAGAGGGCTCGCATCTCGAGGGCCTCGCCTACGCGCAGCTCGATGTCAGCAACCCGCAGGCGATCGAGGCCTTCACGCCGTCGTTCGACCGGCTCGACGTGCTGGTGCTGGCGCAAGGCGCGGTGATTTACCGCCGCGGGGAATTCGAGATGGAGGGTTTTCGCAAGGTGCTCGAGGTCAACCTGATGAGCCTGATGGCCTGCGCGACCAAATTCCAGGCGATGCTGAGCGCAGCGAAGGGATCGCTGATCATCGTGAGCTCGACCGCGGCCTATCATTCCACCATGGGCAATCCGGCCTACAACGCCTCGAAGACCGGCGCCGTCGGGCTGACGCGCACGCTGGGCGAGGCCTGGGCCGAGAACGGCATCCGCGTCAATGGCATCGCGCCCGGCCTCGTCGACACCAAGATGACCAAGGCGACGACGGCAAATCCGAAGCGTCTCGAAGGCGCGCTCGAGCGCATTCCGCTGAAGCGTCTCGGCACGCCCGCCGACATGGCCGGCGCCGCGCTGTTCCTGGCCTCGCCGCTTGCCTCCTACATCGTCGGCCAGACCATCGTGGTCGACGGCGGGTTGATCCTCTAGAGCATGATCCGGAAAAGTGTGAAGCGGTTTTCCCTCGCGACAAACGCGGAGCGTTTGCGCGGAGATCATGCTCGAATAAGGAGGCCAAGGCGCGAGTATTGCGCTTTGGCGCACAGGAACCTGCGCGCCGTTTCCCGGTTAGCTCCCGGACAGATCAGGGAGCGTGACGATGGACAAGGATCGGATTTTCGGAACGGCGAAGGAGTTCGCGGGCAAGGCCGAGGGCGCGGTCGGCGATGCGACCGGCGATGCGCAGACCCAAGCCTCGGGCCGCGTGCGCGAAGCCGCAGGCTCGGTGCAGGATCTCTACGGCCAGGCCAAGGACGCCGCGCGCGACGCCGCCGACACCGCGGTCAACTACGCCAAGGACGCCTATGAGCATCGCGGCGAGACCGTTCGCAGCGGACAGAAGGCGATGGCGCATGCGGTGCAGGAGAACCCGCTGGGATCGCTGCTGATCGCCGGCGGCATCGGCTTTGCGCTTGCGCTCCTGATGACGCGCCAGCCGCGCCGTCCGCCGCCGTCGCGCTGGCGCTATTACGGTTGAGCCATACGATGAAATCGCAGGGCGGGTTGGCGATAGCGTAACCCGCCATCTCGCCGTGCAAGACATCGGCGGGTTACGGCTTCGCCTGACCCGCCGTGCGAATTTCCTACAAATTGTTTCCAGTCATCAGTCAGCTAGTCGCGCGTGCGCGCGACTTACTGCCACGGATTCCCCGGCCCTGCGGCCCGCTGTCCGACACCGCGCGGCGGGCGCGGCGGCGGAGCAACCAGCGGGCGCTGCTGCGGCGCACCGAACCCGAACAGATCGCGCAGCCAGGGCTGTGTCTGCGGCTGCTGTTGCGGCTGGGCTTGGGTCTGGGCCGGACGGAACACACGCCTGGGCGGCTTCGGCGCGGTGATGATCGAGCCGTCGGGCGCGATCGCCGTGGTCGAGGGTGGCGGATTTGCCGGCCCGCCCGCCGGCGCGGCCGGCGTGGTGGCGGCAACCGGCACATCGCCCTTGGCTTGCTCTCGGCCCATCTCGCGGCGCGGCCAGACGAAATCATCGGCGCGGCCGGCGGGTGGCGCCAGCGCCTCGCCCTTCACCAGCGTGCGCGCGGCGAGCGCATCGACGGCGGCGGGCCGCGAGCCCGGTCCGCCGAGCAATTGATCGGTGCCGACCGTGGAGGCGACCAGCGGCAGCACCGGGCCTGCCAGCGGCCGCGGCGCGGGCTTGCCGGGCTCGGCGCTGGTATCCGGCGTCGCCGGTTCGCTCGGCAGCGCGATCGGCCCGGATCGCACCGCGAGCAGGCGCGTCACCTCGCGCTCGACATAATGCGCGAGCTTGCGTGCGCCGGCCTTGGTGAAGAACACGCCGTCATCGGTACGCAGCTTGCGGGGCTGGCCTTCGAAATCCGGGCCCTTCTGCATGAAGCGGCCAGCCTCGTCGACAAAGCCGTCCCAGACGTCGACATAGGTGATGCCGGCCTTGCCGGCGCCGTCGCGATAGAGCGCGTCGAGGAACAGCATGTCCGACGTGCCTTTCTGGCCGCGGATCGCGGGCAGGCCGACCCACAGCACCGGCACGCCCTTGCTCTTCAGCACGTTGATCAACTCCTCGATCTTCTTGCCGTAGAGCTCGACCCAGCGGTCGTCGCGGAATTCATAGAGCCCGTTTGGCGAGCGCGCGGTCTTTTCCGGCGCGGCCTGCTGATCGTTGTCGGCGTCGTCGGCCGGCGGCTCGGCCTCGACCGGTTTGCCATCAGTTTTGGCGGCGGCATCGGGCTTGTCGCCCGGCTTGGCCTCGGGCTTGCCGCGCGCGTCCTTCTTCTCGTCCTTCTTGTCGACCTTCTTCTCCACGACGGATTCGCGGATCGCGGTGCGATCGTTGAGGCCGAGCATCACGACGATGGCGTCGGGGTTCTCGGTGGCGAGAATGCCCTTCGCGGCCGCGGCCCAATCCGCCGGGTCGCCCTTGGGCTGATAGCGGATCAGGCCGGAGACCGTCTTCTGCTTGCGGATCACGCCCATGTCGGGCTGGTCGGAATAGGCATCCTCCAGGCCATAGCCGAGCCAGTCGGCCATGGCGTCGCCGATGACCAGCACATTGCGCTCGGCGGCGGCCTCGCGCTTGGCCGGTGCCGGGGCGCGCGAGAAATCCTCGCGCGGCCGCTGCGGCTGCGATGATTGGGGCTGCTGCTGCTGGAACGGCGCGAAGAAATCGCCGCCGAACCAGCCGCCACCGCCATGCTGCGGCGGAGCGCGGCGCTGCGGTTGCGGCGGTCCGCCGCCGAAGCCGGGGAAGCCGAAGAATTGCGCCGAGGCGGGCTGGGCGATGCTGATCAACAGCGCAAGCGCCACCGTCAGCGCGATCAGCGGACCGGCTTCGGTGAATATGCGCAGGAAGGACTTTGGCTCTCGCATCGCGTTCGGTCGCAAATGATCTGGAAGTACGTGAGCATACTAGCGGAATCGGGCCGCAAGCGGGCAGCTTTTCCACCATAAATCGGGTGCCTCCGGCCGCGGTCAAGGCAGGCGGCAAATATCGGATTTCACGGTTACTTTTGGGCGCAGATGTCGCGGCGACGGAACTGCGGCCCCTCTCCCGCTTGCGGAGGGGGAGGGAGAGCCGTAGCCCGGATGGAGCGAAGCGTAATCCGGGACCAGACCAGCCGCTCGGCGAGAACCCCGGATTTCGCTGCGCTGCATCCGGGCTACGGGAGGCAGCCCTGCGGCTTCGGCCCTACCGCCCCCGCAGGCGCTCCAGCACCTCGGAGGTGGCAAAGCCGTCGGCCGGCGCCCCGATCGACACCTGGAAGCCGCGCAGCGCCTCGCGGGTCTGGCCGCCGAACTGGCCGTCGGGCGTGCCCTTGTAGAAGCCGCGCTGGGCGAGCAGCTGCTGCAGTTCCAGCCGTTCGGCGCGCGACAGCACCCGTTCCTGGCGCGGCCAGGGCTGCGCGAAGGGCTGGCCGCCGCGCAGGCGGTCGGCGAAATGGCCGATGGCGAGCGCATAGGCTTCCGCCGGGTTGTACTTCATGATCACCCGGAAATTCTGCAGCATCAGGAAGCCGGGCCCCTCGGCACCCGCCGGCGCCAGCAGATAGGCCTTGTCGGACGGCCGCGGGAACGGCTGGCCGTCTGGTCGCTTGAGGCCGAGATGCTCCCATTGCGACAGCGGCATCGCCTTGGCGCGGTCGGCCAGCATGTAATTGAGGCCTTGCGGCAGCACGACCTCGTAACCCCAGCTCGCGCCGGCCTGCCAGCCGTCCTTCTTGAGATTGTTGGCGGTCGAGGCGATCAGGTCGCTCGGATTGTCGACGACGTCGCGGCGGCCGTCGCCATCGCCATCGACGGCATAGCGCTTGAACGCGGTCGGCATGAACTGGGTCGGGCCGAACGCGCCGGCCCAGGAGCCGCGCATCTGCTCGGGCCTGAGATCGCCGCGGTTGAGGATCTCCAGCGCCGACAGGAACTCGTCCTTGAAATAGGCCTGACGGCGGCCGATGCAGGCGAGTGTCGCGGTCGACTGCACCACGCTGCGATCACCCATCTGGGTCGAGTAGTTCGACTCGATGCCCCAGATCGCCGCGATGATGTAGCGATCGACGCCATAGGCCTTCTCGGTGGCGTCGAACTGCGGCTTGTACTTCGCAAGGATCTCGCGGCCCTTGGCGAGCCTGGTGTCGCTGACCAGGATGTCGAGATAATCCCAGATCGCCTTGGTGAACTCCGGCTGCGAATCCATCAGATCCATGATGCGCAGATCGGGCGTGAGGCCGGCGGTGAAGCGCTCGAAATTCTCTTGGCTGATGTTGCGTCGTGCGGCATCTGGCCACAACGCTGCGACGCAGTTCGGGAAGTCCGACGCGGCCTGGCGAATCGCCGCAGCCGTCATCAGCGGATGGCCGGAGGCGCCGTCTTCACCGCTCCACGGCGGCGCTGCGCCATCCTGTCCGGTCGCGGCCTGCGGCGGCGTCGCATTCGGTCCGGAAAAGATGCTGTCGATCAGGTTGGTCAGGCCGTTGCCCGCCGACTGGGCTTGCGTGCTGCCGGGCAGCAGCAGGGCCAGCGCGATCAGGCTCGCGCCGAAAAGCTTGGTCCTTGATGTTCCCATCGCGCGCATTTGTCGTGTGCCTGTCAAAATCGTGCTGTTCCAGAAGGCCCCGGCACGGTTTCCAATAACTTAACAAGGGTGAGATTTTGTTGCGGCCCGCATTGGCTGACGGGAACGGCGGAATTAAGCCGCACCACACATCCGCCTTTGTTGGCGGCTGCAAAACGGGGTACCAAAGGCATGATTCATTTCGTGCCGCCGTCCCACCCATTTCAAGGCTTCCGATAATCCCATGAAGATCCGCAAAGCCGTATTCCCCGTCGCCGGTCTCGGTACCCGCGTGCTGCCCGCCACCAAGGCGATGCCGAAGGAGATGCTGACGATCGTCGACAAGCCGCTGATCCAATACGTGGTCGACGAGGCCCGGGAAGCCGGCATCGAGCATTTCGTGTTCGTCACCGGCCGCAACAAGGGTGTCATCGAGGATCATTTCGACCGCATGTTCGAGCTCGACACCACGCTGGCGCAGCGCGGCAAGAAGACCGAGCAGGATATCCTGGCGCAGAACCAGCCTGAGGCCGGCGCGATGAGCTTCACGCGGCAGCAGGCGCCGCTCGGGCTCGGTCACGCGGTGTGGTGCGCGCGCGATATCGTCGGCAACGAGCCGTTCGCGGTGGTGCTGCCGGACGAGCTGGTGCTGAACACGCCGGGCTGCCTCAAGCAGATGATCGACGCCGCGAGCAGGCTTGGCGACAAGTCGAACCTGATCGCGGTCGAGGCGGTGCCCGACGAGCTCACCCATCAATACGGCATCTGCAGCGTCGGCAAACGCAACGGCAACATCTTCGAGGTCGACCGCATGGTCGAGAAGCCGCCGCAGGGCACCGCGCCGTCCAACCTGTCGATCACCGGCCGCTACATCCTGCAGCCGGAGATATTCGACATCCTGGCCACGCAGGAGCGCGGCGCCGGCGGCGAGATCCAACTCACCGATGCGATGATCGGTCTTGCGAAGACGCAGAAGTTCTACGGTGTGGAGTTCGAGGGCGAGCGTCACGATTGCGGCTCCAAGCCCGGCTTCCTCCGCGCCAACATCGCCTTCGGCCTCAAGCGCCCCGAACTGCGCGACGGCCTGATAGCCGAGATGAAGAAGTACCTGGAGAAGTAGGGGCGCCGCCTCATCTCGTCATTCGCCGCGAGAATGCGGGCGTATGATTCACAGACCGCGCAACCTATTCGATGTCGTCCCTGCGAAAGCAGGGACCCATACTCCGCAGCAGGCGTAGTGAATGGGATTCGTCGTTCCAGCATTACTCAACAATGAGCATTCGTGGTTATAGGTCCCTGCTTTCGCAGGGACGACAGCTGTAAGCGTGGCGCGCTTGGTGCGGTAAACACGGACGGCATCGTCTCCACTGCACAGCCGAGATCACGCCACCTTCCTTCGCCCCGCACGTTTCGCCGGCTCCTTGGCGCCGTCCTGCTTCGGCGCGCGCAGGGCGCGGGCGGCGAGGCTGACGACCTCGGAGATCTGCTGGAGCTGCGCGGCGAGCGGAGAGGTCTTGCGCCAGACCATGCCGATGGTGCGCGACGGCTGCGGGTGCTTGAAGCGCGAGACCGTGACCGGCGCCGAGCGCGTCTCCACCGTCACCGCCATCTCGGGGATCAGGGTGACGCCGATGCCGGCGCCGACCATCTGCACCAGCGTCGACAGCGAGCTCGCGTCCAGCACCTCGCGCGGCGGCGAGGACTGCATGTTGCAGAACGACAGCGCCTGGTCGCGGAAGCAGTGGCCTTCCTCGAGCAGCAAGAGCCGCATCTCGCGCAGCATCTCGGCGCTCGGCACCGGCGTCTTGGCATCCTCGCCAGGCCGCACCAGCAGGAAGTTTTCCGAGAACAGCGCGACCTCGGTCAGCGACGGTTCCGATACCGGCAGCGCCACGATCGCGGTGTCGAGCCGGCCCTCGGCGACCTCCTTGATCAGCTTCGGCGTCAGCGTCTCGCGGACATGGATGTCGAGCTCGGGATGCAGCCGCGCCAGGTTCTCGATCACCTTCGGCAGCAGATATGGTGCAATCGTCGGGATCATGCCGACCCGCAGCCGCCCGGCAAGCTTGTCGCGTGAGGCGCGCGCGAAGTCGCCGAGCTCGTCGACCGAGCGCAGGATGTCGCGCACGCGGCGCAGCAGGTCCTCGCCGAATGTCGTCAGCGTCACCTGCCGCGCATTGCGCTCGATCAGCACGCCGCCGACCGCCTGTTCCATCTCGCGGATCTGCATCGACAGCGCCGGCTGCGACACCGCGCAGGCATCCGCGGCGCGCCCGAAATGGCGGTGGTGGGCCAGAGCATCAAAATACCTGAGTTGCCGGAGTGTGACATTTATCATCAGATAATCTTATCAACGCGATCACTAAAGTCAATTTCCTCTGATGGATTGGGTTGCGTAGAATCGTTCTTGGAAGAGCTCCAGCGCATTCCAGAATCCATCACCTCGGAGAAGAAACATGGACGCAAAAACCGACGAAGGCGCGGGCAAATGCCCATTCACAGGCGGGCCTCGCGGGCACTCGAATCGTGACTGGTGGCCGGAGACGCTCGACGTTCAGGTGCTGCATCAGAACTCCAGCCTGTCCGATCCGATGGGCAAGGGTTTTGACTACGCCAAGGAATTCAAGAGCCTCGATCTCAATGCCGTGATCAAGGATCTCACGGCCCTGATGACGACGTCGCAGGAATGGTGGCCGGCCGACTTCGGCCATTACGGCGGCCTGATGATTCGCATGGCCTGGCACTCGGCGGGCACCTACCGCATCACCGACGGCCGCGGCGGCGCCGGCGCCGGCCAGCAGCGTTTCGCCCCGCTGAACAGCTGGCCCGACAACGCCAACCTCGACAAGGCGCGCCGGCTGCTGTGGCCGATCAAGCAGAAATACGGCCGCAAGATCTCGTGGGCCGATCTCATGGTCCTCGCCGGCAACGTCGCGCTGGAATCGATGGGCTTCAAGACGTTCGGTTTTGCCGGTGGCCGCCCCGACGTGTGGGAGCCGGAAGAGCTGTACTGGGGTCCGGAAGGCACCTGGCTCGGCGACGAGCGCTACAGCGGCGAGCGCCAGCTCTCCGAGCCGCTCGGCGCGGTGCAGATGGGCCTGATCTACGTCAACCCGGAAGGCCCGAACGGCAATCCGGACCCGGTCGCTGCCGCGAAGGACATTCGCGAAACGTTCTTCCGCATGGCGATGAACGACGAGGAGACCGTTGCGCTGATCGCCGGCGGCCACACCTTCGGCAAGACCCACGGCGCGGGTGATCCGTCGCTGATCGGGCCGGAGCCGGAAGGCGGCGCGCTCGAGGATCAGGGCCTCGGCTGGAAGAGCAAGCACGGTACCGGCGTCGGCGCCGACGCGATCACCGGCGGCCCCGAGGTCACCTGGACCCAGACACCCACGAAGTGGAGCAACCACTTCTTCGATAACCTGTTCAAGTACGAATGGGAGCTCACGAAGAGCCCCGCAGGTGCGAAGCAGTGGAAGGCGAAGGGCGCGGCGGCCGACATTCCGGACGCGTACGACCCGTCGAAGAAGCATGTCCCGACCATGCTGACCACCGACCTCTCGCTGCGCTTCGACCCGGCCTATGAGAAGATCTCGCGCCGGTTCTACGAGCATCCCGATCAGTTCGCGGACGCTTTCGCCCGCGCCTGGTTCAAGCTCACGCACCGCGACATGGGTCCGATCCAGCGTTACCTCGGCCCGCTGGTGCCGAAGGAGACGCTGATCTGGCAGGACCCGGTGCCGGCGCTCGATCACGCCGTGATCGACGACAAGGATATCGAGGCGCTCAAGGCGAAGATCCTCGCCTCGGGTCTGTCGGTGTCCGAACTGGTGTCGACCGCCTGGGCCTCGGCCTCCACGTTCCGCGGCTCCGACAAGCGCGGCGGTGCCAATGGTGCACGCATCCGCCTTGCGCCGCAGAAGGACTGGGATGTCAACGAGCCGGCCCAACTCAAGACTGTGCTGAGCAAGCTCGAAGCCATCCAGAAGGAGTTCGGCAAGAAGGTCTCGCTCGCCGATCTGATCGTGCTCGGCGGCGCGGCTGCGATCGAGAAGGCGGCCAAGGACGGCGGCACCAATGTGAAGGTCCCCTTCACGCCGGGCCGCACCGATGCGACGCAGGACCAGACCGACGTCGAATCGTTCGCTCCGCTCGAGCCGCGGGCTGACGGCTTCCGCAACTACATCGGTGGCAAGCATCAGTTCCTGCAGCCGGAAGAGGCCTTGGTCGACCGTGCGCAACTGCTGCGGCTGACCGGACCGGAATTGACGGTCCTCGTCGGCGGCCTGCGCGTGCTCGGCGCCAATGCCAAGAAGTCGAAGCACGGCGTCTTCACCAGCAAGCCGGGGACGCTCACCAACGACTTCTTCCTCAACCTGCTCGACATGGGCACGGTGTGGAGCGATGCCGGCCAGGGCGTCTATGAGGGCCGTGACCGCAAGACCAAGGCGGTGAAGTGGACCGGCACCCGCGTCGACCTGATCTTCGGCTCGCACTCGCAGCTGAGGGCGTTCGCCGAGGTCTACGGCCAGTCCGACTCCAAGGAGCAGTTCGTGAAGGACTTCGTCGCGGCCTGGGCCAAGGTGATGAACGCCGACCGCTTCGACCTCGCGAAGTAAGCGGCGAGCAAACGGCAATCAGGGCAGGGCGGCGCTTCGGCGCCGCCCTGTTTCATTTGGGGGACGACGAGGAAGGATTTTCGCGGTTTGCCGATCCCGTTCAATCATGCAGCTTCATGTCGCGGATCATCTCCTCGAACTCCGCTTGCGTCGGGGTCGCCAGTGGGACTTGCGGGGCGCTGCCTGTCGCGGTGGACACGTCGCATTGCCAGACACCGCGCCGCGGCTCGAAGATTGCAGTCAGGCTCGCCCAGCAGACGAGGAGGGCCACGATCCAGTCCAGTACATTGGATGCCGTCATTGCAGCACCAGCATCAGCATTTCCATGTCCTGATGCTGCAGCCGAGTCGGGCTTCGCGCAATTCGGAAGCTACGAAACGTAACTTCGGCGCTGCCGAGAGCCGCATCGAAACTGTGCTCCCTGCCTCTTATACACATCTGACGCTGCCGACGATCGCATAAGTGTAGAACTCGGTG
>NZ_JBXEJO010000126.1:0-12632 GCF_056837965.1 Bradyrhizobium ferriligni | reverse complement strand
CGTCCGCCTCGGGCTTGGCCAGGCTGCGGCCCGGCCGCGAAGCGTTGCCTTGATTGAAGGTGGAGAGGCCCTGCTGCAGCAGATTGCCGATGGTGTCGCCAAGCTGCCCGCCGAGCGGGTTGCTCTGGCCGGCGCCGCCGCCCGGTGGTTGGCCGGTGCCGGGCTGCGCGCCGCCCTGCACGCCGTTGAGCAGATTGGTCAGCCCGTTGAGGCCTTCACTCAGCCCTTGGCCGTTCGCCCCGAACAGGCCCTTGCCCATCTCCTTGAGCTTGGCATAGGCCGCCTGCGGATTGTCGAGGATGCCCTGCATCTCCGGATAGATCCGCGGCGATACCCAGGGTCCCTCGAGCATCACGGGGATGCCGAGGCCGACCGGATTGCCGGCGCGGCCCTGGCCTTCGGTGGTCATCACGAGCTGCGGCTCGACGCGGAACCCGATCTGTCTCGTGTTGAGGTCGATGGTGCCGACCCCGGTCATCTTCACCAGCGGGCCGATCAGATTGAGATCGGTGGTGACGGCCTGGCCCTTGTCGACCTTGAACGAGGCCGAGAGCTGGCTGAGATCGGTCGACAATTCTTGGCTCTCCTGCCAGCCCGACAAGGTGCTTGTGGTGAGGCTACGGATCATCTGCGCCACGTTGAGGCCGAGGATCTTGCCATCCTGGAACACGACGAAGGCGGTGCCGGCGAGATTGCCGACGATGGCGCGCTGGCTGCTGCCTTGCGACGTCAGCGCGATCTTGGCCTGCATCTTGCCGTCGAGCTTGTCGAATTCGGCGAGGCTCCTCAGCACCGGCAGCGCGCGCACCCCGGCGAGGTCGAGCCGCAGCGCGTAGGTTGGGTTCGTAGCTCGCGCGTCGATGGTGACGTCGCCATTGGCGGTACCCTCATAGGCGCCGAGATTGGCGAGCCGGCCCTTCAGCACGCCGCTGTCGATGGACGCATCGATTGCCGCCTGCGCAAAGCGGCCGTCGCCGATCACGAGCTCTGCCGCCGAGATGCGCGCCTGCGCGTCGACATAGTTGAGCCCGGCAAGGTCGATCGACGCGTTGCTCCAGGTATTGGTGCCGAGCGGCTGGGTGGAGCCGGACTGGCCCGGCGGCATCGCGATCGCAATGCGCTGGAAGTCGAGATCAAGCTTCACCAGCGGCTTGTTGCTGGCGAAATCGACCGAGGCCCAGCCGGTGAAGCCGCCATCGCCGAGCGTGCCGGACACGCCGTTGAACATCACCACCGTGCCGTTCAACCGCGCTTCCGCATTCGCCTTGATCGCCGCAGGCAGCAGGCCGGGCGCATCGATGCTGAATTCGGCTGGCACGCTCTGACGCTCCAGCGGTGCTTGCGGCGCGGTCGCGCGGATCTCGAACCTGAGCGGCTTGTCGCCGGCGTGTGCGTCAGCCGTCACGACGATCTTGCGGTCGTCGCCGATTGTCGCGTCCGCGTTGAGCCTCTCGATCCGGTTCTCGACCCGGTCGCGCACATTGGAGAGCACGATGGTTCCGCCGGTGATGCTGACATGCCGGATCGTGATGCCGCCGCCATCGGAGGTGGAGGATTTCGCCGGCGGATTGTGGTCGCGGGTGCGCTCGCGCTGCAGCGGCAGGTTGATCACCGGCTTGACGATCGAAAGGTCGGTGATATCGGGCTGGCCCGACCACAGGCTCGACAGCGTCATCTCGGCCCCGACGCTAGCGGCTGCGAACCGGTTGTTCACGTCGCGCCCCCGCGGGGCCTGCAACACGACACCGCTCAGCGTCAGATTGACCCTCGGCCAGAGGCCTATCTTGGCGCCGCCATTGATGGTGAGCTTATAGCCGGTCTCGCGCTCGACCCGATCGGTGATCGCAGATGTGAGGATCGAGGACGGGACCCCGACCACAGTCACCAATGCGATGATCACGATCACGGCAGCGATGGCGGCCCCGGCGAATTTCAGTGCTCTCATGTCGTTGTTCCAGGCCGGCAAGCGGGGTTCCGTTGCAGAAACTCACGGCCGATCACACGAGTTTATCCCGCAAGCGGGATCTGGCTCCAATGATCGGAAAAATAATCCGTTACCGCATGAACTTATGTGACCTCTCACACACTCTTATGAGGGTGATTTTTGCTAACCGGGCGTCAGGGGATCGCTCGGATGGATTTGGAAGGCAGCAGTACAATGAGCAAACAGGCCGAATTTGCGGTCATTCTGAAGATGAATCCGATGTTCGCCGATCTTGGTGCGGACGAATTGCAGCGGCTTTCCGGCCTCTGCCACACCCAGCAGCTCGCGACCGGCGAGGTGCTGTTCCAGAAAGGCGATCCCGGCGATGCCCTGTTTGGGGTCCGCCGTGGCCAGATCCGGATCGAGACCGGTGCCTCCGACGGCAGCCGGCTCACACTGAACTTCATGGGATCAGGCGACCTGTTCGGCGAAGTCGCCGTGCTCGACGGTCAGGACCGCACCGCGGATGCGACCGCGGGCGAGCCCAGCGAATTATTCGTGTTGCGGCGGCAGGATTTCCTCGGCTTCCTCGAGCGCGAGCCGAAGGTTGCGGTCAGGCTGATCGAGTTGCTGTGCCAGCGCATCCGCTGGCAGAGCGAGCGGATGGAAGAATCCGTGCTGCAGCCATTGCCGGTCCGCCTCGCACGGCGGCTGTGCGCGCTGGCCGAGGATTTCGGTTCCGAGGTGCACATCTCGCAGGAACAGCTCGGCATCTTCGTCGGCGCCGCGCGCGAAAGCGTCAACCGGCAGCTGCAGTCCTGGCGCAGGGACGGCATCGTCGACCTGCAACGCGGCCGGATCATGCTGCACAACATGACCAAGCTGACCGCGGTCGCGCGCAACGACTAGACCCGAATTCGGGAAGGCTATTTCGACGGGTGCGCGCCAGCGCCTACAGTTGGCGCGGAAAGAGGCGGTCATTCAACGAAAGGATGATCTACCTTAGCGCTAGCAATTTCCCAAAGATGCCCTTTAAATTGCAATGTTGTTTCCTGACGTTAGCAATTTTTGGGGGGGGCGATTGATGGCGATTGAGCTACCGGTTGGACTTGTGGAGGCGGTGAGGGAAGGGCGCGCGGTACTATTTCTGGGGGCCGGGGCGTCACGCGGAGCCAAAGATGACGGTGGGGTGGCAATCGAGGATGGTAAGGGTGTAGCTAATCTCTCGATTGCATAACATTTCATTTGAGGATTTTAGAGAGCGGCTCTTCCGACCACTGGAGCAGGTTATTCGTCTACGCCAAGACGTGAAGTCGGGAGACTACGTGTACGAGTCTCGACATTCACACATTGCTCACGAGCTCTACCAGGCAGTTCTGATCGGGCAGGAAGAGCGCTTCGACAATTTGGTTCGGATAGTTGGAAAGCTCAATCCGTCATTCTCCTACGATCTAGATGTGCTTGGACGTCTGATTCGTGCTGATAACATACGATCGGTAATCAACGATCCGAACAAGGGATTGCAGGTCTACGATGCAGCAATCCAGTCGGCTGGTCGCAGGCCAGTGATCCTTCATCAACGTGGGATCTACGAGCTGAGCAATGCAAGCAATCGCGTGGAATTGGACAGGGCTGAAGAGTCGCTCGCTGAGGCTCTTTCTCTTGAACCGTACAATAGAAGCATCAAGCATTCGCTAGCCGAACTCGCTCTGCGTCGGTCGCGTCTCGCTAACGACCCCTTGGAAAGACAAACGTGGAGGCAAACTGCGATTGAGCGAGCGGCCGCCCTTACGGGAGGAGAAACTAGTCCCTATGCGCGCCAACTTTGCATCTCTGGGCGTTACGAGGATGCAAGGCCGTTATTCGCGAGTCTAAGTGAAGCCCGCATACCCTATTACGAAAAGGTTCGAATCCAAGGACAATTGAAGGACGATAGTGGGCTGCCGAGGGTGTTCAATGGGACCATTGTTACGGTTCGTCCCACGTTTGCGTTTGTCGAGAGTGAGAATCCAAAGATGAGGGTGTTCGTCCAATTGAGCGACGTTGACGAAGCCGAGCGAGATGACTTCATAATAGGCTTCCCGGTATCGTTCGAGTTGGCCTTCAACATGAGAGGTCCGGTTGCGCAGAATATTCGGTTGCTTCTTTCGTAGCGGGAGGCCGGTTCGTGATTGGAGCACTCTCGGTTCCCCCAGTGTCTGGCTTGATCTGACCGCGGTTGCCCGCAACGACTAAACCGGACCGCATACAACGCACGCGCGAAGATTAGATTTTCTCGCGCGCGCTGCTTGCGGA
Organism: Bradyrhizobium ferriligni; assembly: GCF_056837965.1. NCBI lineage: Bacteria > Pseudomonadati > Pseudomonadota > Alphaproteobacteria > Hyphomicrobiales > Nitrobacteraceae > Bradyrhizobium > Bradyrhizobium ferriligni. Next base: position 8,413 of record NZ_JBXEJO010000126.1, on the reverse strand, counting down.
TGTTGACGCACTCCTGCCTAAAAGACGTGCTTGCATGATGAGGCCGGTACCGCTTTCATCCGGCCGCCGGTCCTTGGGGTGACACCCAGCCTTTGCTGGCCTCACGCCATCCACCTGCAAACCCCTGCGGTCTCTCCCGTTGACCGCAGGGGTTTTGCGTTCCGGCAGATGCGTGACGCGAATCAGCCTACCTCAACACCACTTCGGGATCGGCCCAGCGCAGATACTGGCGCGGCGCGGCGCCGAGCTCGCGCTTGAACATCGCGGCGAAGGCGCTCGGGCTTTCATAGCCGACGTCGAGCGCAACGCAGGTGACGGCTTCGCCGGCGCCGAGCCGCGCCAGCGCTTCGAGCAGCCGCACCCGCTGACGCCAGGCCGCAAAACTCTGGCCGGTCTCGCGCCGGAACAGACGCGTCAATGTCCGCCGGCTGAGCTGGCAGCGATCGGCCCATTCGTCGAGCGTGAGATCGGAACTCGGATCGACCAGCACGGCTTCGCAGATCGCGGCGAGCCGCGGATCGGGCGGCACCTGCACATGCAGCGACACTTCCGGCATCCTGCCGATCTCGTCGAGCAGGAAATCGACCAGCCTGCCGTCGCGTCCTTCCGGATCGTAACGGGTCGGCATGTGCACCGCTTCTTCCATCAACGCTTCGACCAGCGCGGAGACCCTGATCAGGCGGCATGTCGCCGGAGCATTCCTGATGCGGTCAGGCGTGACATAGATGGTCTGGATCTCGACCTCGCCCCATGCCCGCGACTGGTGCGCAACGCCGGCCGGAATCCACAGACCGTGGCCAGGCGGCACGACGAAATGGCCGCGCTCGGTCATCATCGAGGTGACGCCCGCGGTCTGCAGGATGAATTGATCGCGTCGGTGCGCGTGTCGCGCGCTCGTGCTTTCGTTCGGATAGGAGGCCGCCATCGCCGCGAGCGGCCGTTCGACCTGTTGCAGCTGCCCGGCATAGTGCGCGGCGGCTGCGGGACCCGATTGCTTGCGGCAAACGCGCAAGCCGGTGGTGTCATTTCGTCGCGCTGCGACTTTCAAGTGTCGTGAGCTCCTGATCGATCGTCGTTTTCGCAGGGTGCTCATGCATCTTCCGGGCCACTTGGCCCGATCGCGATGGTTGTTGTCCCCCTTCAGGTAGCGCGGGATATGGCGTTTGGCAACAATGCCTCACCCCGCGGCATTCGCCGAAATCGAATGTGAGAGCGCGGAGACGGAGAGGTCCGATGAACAGACGCGAATTCACCAAGGCAATGCTGGCCTGCGGTGCAGCCATCCCGTTCGGCATCACGCGGGCGGCGGGCCAGACCCGCGGTGGGACGCTCAACACCATCATCCAGCCCGAGCCGCCGGTTCTGGTGACCGCGCTGAACCAGCAGCAGCCGACCTTGACGCTCGGCGGCAAGATTTACGAAGGCCTGCTGAAATACGGCGCCGATCTCAAGCCGATGCCCGGCATGGCGCAGTCGTGGGAGATCTCGCCCGACGGCCTGACCTATACGTTCAAGCTGTTTCCGGGCATCACCTTCCACGACGGCAAGCCAATGACCTCGGAGGACGTGGTCTTCAGCTGCATGAAGCTGCTGGTGGAGACGCATCCACGCGCACGGCAAAACTTCGCCCGCGTGGCGTCGGCGGAGGCGCCAGATCCGCTCACCGTCGTGTTCAAATTGAAGCAGCCGTTCGCGCCCTTCATCGGCTGCTTCGATTGCACGTCCGCCCCGATCGTGCCCAAGCACATCTATGACGGCACCGACTACCGCAAGAACCCGGAGAACGACAAGGCGATCGGCACCGGCCCCTTCAAGCTGAAGGAGTGGGTGCGCGGCTCGCATGTTCATCTCGTCCGCCACGATGGCTACTATCAGAAGGACCAGCCCTATCTCGACGAGATCGTCTACCGCGTGATTCCGGACGCGGCCTCTCGCGCGCTGGCGCTCGAGAACGGCACGGTGCAGCTCGTGCAGTGGTCCGACGTCGAATTCTACGATGTGCAGCGCTTCAAGGCGCAGAAGAATCTCGAATTCACCACCAAGGGCTACGAGTATTTCGCGCCGCATCAGTGGCTCGAAATGAACAACCGCATCGCGCCGATGAACGACAAGCGGTTCCGGCAGGCGGTGATGCACCTGATCGATCGCGAGGCGTTCAGCAAGCGGGTCTATTTCGGCAATGCCAAGGTGGCGACCGGACCGATCTCGTCGAAGACGCGGTTCTACGATCCGAACGTCAAGCGCTACGAGTTTTCGGTCGACAAGGCCAAGGCCCTGCTCGACGACATGGGATTGAAGCCTGGCGCCAACGGCAAGCGCGCCGAGATCAAGTATATCGTGCCGCCCTATGGCGAGTCCTACCAGCGGGCCGGCGAATTCTTCCGCCAGAGTTTCGCGCGGGTCGGCATCGATCTCGTGCTTGTCGGCACCGACATGGCCGGGTGGGCCGAGAAGGTCGGCAACTGGGATTATGAGATGACCCAGAATCTGCTCTACCAGCTCGGCGATCCCGCGCTGGGCGTCGCCCGCACCTATATTTCGTCGAACATCAAGAAGGGCATCCTGTTCTCCAACACGCAAGGCTATTCGAATCCCGAAGTCGACAAACTGTTCGACGAGGCCGCGGTGACGCTCGATGAAGCCAAACGCCAGGAGCTCTACAGCAAGGTGCAGCAGATCCTGGTCGAGGATGTGCCGGTGGCCTGGACGCTCGAGATCGAATATCCCATCATCTACGACAAGGCGTTCAAGAACATCGTGACGACGGGCATCGGCTCGCACGAAACCTTCGGGTCGGTCTACAAATCGTGACCCGGCTCGGGAGCGCAGCGGCGATCGGACTTCAGGCGGTCAGCCGCATCGCCCAGCTCGTCGCCGTGATCCTCGTCATCGCGACGTTCAACTTCGTGCTGGTGCGGGCCGCGCCCGGCGATCCGGCCCAGGTCATGGCCGGGCAATCCGGCGCGTCCGATCCAAAACTGCTCGACGACCTGCGCAAGGAGTACGGGCTCGACAAGCCGTATTTCGTGCAGCTTGCGAGCCACCTCGGCCGTGTCGTCAGGCTCGACCTCGGCTATTCCTATCGCCAGCGCCGTCCGGTCGTCGATCTGATCCTCGAGCGGCTTCCGGCGACCCTTCTCTTGACCGTGACGGCCTTTTGCCTCGCGCTCCTGATCGGCACCGCACTCGGCGCGCTGGCCGGGCTCGCGGCGGGCAGCGTGCTCGACACGGTGTTCACCGTGCTCTCGCTCGTGCTCTACGCGACGCCGGTGTTCTGGCTCGGCCTGATGCTCGTGCTGGTGTTCTCGGTGACGCTCGGCTGGCTGCCGCCGTTCGGTTACGAGACCATCAACGTCCAGCTCTCGCCGGTCGAGCATGCGCTCGACATCATGAAACACATGATCATGCCGGTCACGTCGCTGGCGACGATCTATCTGGCGATCTATGCGCGGCTGATGCGATCCTCGATCATCGAGGTCGCGCAGCAGGATTTCATCAAGACCGCGCGCGCCAAGGGCTTGTCCGGAACGCGCATCGTGGTCGGCCACATGCTGCGCAATGCGCTGGTGCCGGTCGTCACCGTCGCCGGCATGCAGGCCGGCGCGCTGGTCGGCGGCGCCGTGGTGATCGAGACGGTGTTTGCCTGGCCGGGCCTTGGCCGCCTGACCTTCGAGGCGCTGCTGCAGCGCGACTATCCGGTCCTGCTCGGTATCTTCCTGATCCTCTCGATCGTCGTGATCGCGCTCAACCTGCTCACCGACCTGGTCTACCGGTTGATCGATCCCCGCATGACCACGGGGGCGGCGTGATGGACACGGTGCGCGCCTTCCTGCGTCATCCGAGCGGAATGATCGGCCTCGTCCTGCTGCTCGTCGTCGTTGTCGTCGCGATCATCGCGCCGCTCGCATTTCCGGTCTCGCCCTGGGAGATGGTCGGCGCGCCGTTCACGCCGCCCGGCGAGGACGGGTTATGGCTCGGCGGCGATACGCTCGGCCGCGACGTCGCCGCCGGGGTCGCCTATGGCGCGCGCGTCTCGCTCCTGATCGGCATCGCCTCGGCGCTCGCGGCGATGGCGATCGGCGTCGTGATCGGCGCGATGTCAGGCTATTTCGGCGGCAAGGTCGATCTGGTGCTGATGCGGATGACGGAATTGTTCCAGACCATTCCGGCCTTCGTGCTGGCCATCCTGCTGGTCGCGACCTTCAATCCGTCGCTGCTGACGATCATCCTGACCATCGGCGCGGTGAGCTGGCCGCCGCTGGCGCGGCTCACGCGCGCCGAATTCCTCCGTCTGCGGCACCGCGAATTCGTCGAGGCCGCGCTGTGCCAGGGCGAACGCACCTGGCGCATCGTGCTCGGCCATATCCTGCCGAACGCGATCTCGCCGATCCTGGTGGTGACGTCGCTGACGGTCGCGACCGCGATCCTGCTGGAAAGCGCGCTGTCCTTCTTGGGGCTCGGCGATCCCAATTTGATGTCGTGGGGCTTCATGATCGGCGCGGGCCGCACCGTGATCCGGAATGCGTGGTGGATGAGCGTGTTTCCGGGTCTCGCCATCCTCGTCACGGTGCTGGCGATCAACCTGTTCGGCGAGGGACTGTCTGACGTCCTCAACCCGCGCGTCTCGAGGCGCCGGTCATGAGCGAAGCCATGCAGCCCGGCGCGCCTGTTCTTGCCGTCGAGGGCCTCTCGATCGCGCTCCCCAAGGGGGGCGACCGGCCCTTCGCGCTCGAGAATGTGTCGTTTGAAATCAGGCCAAACGAGGTGGTTTGCCTGGTCGGCGAATCCGGCTCCGGCAAGTCGATGATCGCGCATGCGGTGCTGTCGCTGTTGCCGCGGGGCGTCGACATCGCGTCCGGCACCGTGACGGTCGCAGGGCAGGATCCATCGAAGCTCGATGGCCGCGCCCTCCGCAAGTTGCGCGGCGGCAACGCCGCGATGATCTTTCAGGAGCCGTTGTCCTCGCTCAATCCGCTGAAGCGCGTCGGCAGGCAGATCGAGGAGATGATCCTGGCGCACCAGCGGCCAGCGCCCTCGGTGACCGAAGTCCGCGAGCGGGTGCTGACGCTGCTGACCCAGGTCGGGCTGCCGAATCCGCGGTTGCTGGAAAAGAGCTACCCGTTCGAGCTTTCCGGCGGCCAGCGCCAGCGCGTGATGATCGCGATGGCGATGGCCAACCGCCCCGCGCTCCTGATCGCAGACGAGCCGACCACCGCGCTCGATGTCACGACCCAGCGCCAGATCCTGCGCCTGATCGACGATCTCCGGCGCGAGCGCGGCATGGGCGTGCTGCTGATCACCCATGATTTCGGCGTTGTCGCCGACGTTGCCGATCGCGTCGTGGTGCTGCGCCATGGCAAGGTGGTCGAGCAGGGCACGGCCAGCGAGGTGCTTCGCAATCCGCGGGCCGCCTATACGCGCGAATTGATCGACGCGGTGCCGAAGGCGCGCCTCGCCGACATCCACGAGGCCATCGTGCGTCCCGAGCCGCTGCTCGAGGTCATCGGCCTGCAAAAGACCTTTCGGGTCAAGCGCGGCTGGTTGCAGCCGCCACGCGAGGTGATCGCCGCTGATGGCGTCTCGCTGACGCTGCACGAGGGCGAGACGCTTGCGGTGGTCGGTGAATCCGGCTCCGGCAAGTCGACGCTCGGGCGCATGATCATGCGGCTCACCGAACCTGATGCCGGCGCCATCCGCTTTGGCGGCGCGGATCTCCGGCAGCTGCGCGGCGAGGCGTTGCGCCAGGCGCGGCGCCAACTCCAGATCGTGTTCCAGGATCCGTTTGCCAGTCTCGATCCGCGCCAGAAGGTCGGCGATGCCATCGCGCGCGGTCCGATGGCCTATGGCACGTCGCGGGCCGAGGCGATGGCACAGGCGAACAAGCTCCTGGTGCGGGTCGGCCTGTCGGCGACCGCCGCCGATCGCTACCCGCACGAATTCTCGGGCGGCCAGCGCCAGCGCATCTGCATCGCGCGGGCGCTCGCGCTGAAGCCGCGGGTTCTGATCGCCGACGAGGCGGTGTCGGCGCTGGACGTCTCGGTCCAGGCCCAGGTGCTGGCGCTGCTCGCCGAGTTGCGCCAGGAGATGCGGCTTGCGATGATCTTCATCACGCACGATTTGCGGATCGCCGCCGAGATCGCCGACCGCGTCATCGTCCTGCAGAAGGGGCGTATCGTGGAGGAAGGCACCACCGCCGAAGTGTTTACCGCGCCGCGCCAGGCCTACACGCGCGATCTGCTCGACGCGATTCCCGGGCGCGATTTCTTCGACCAGCCGGGCTTTGCGGCCGCGGCCGATGCACGCCCCACAGCAAGGATCAATTCATGACCGACAGCCGTTCAGTCCCCCTTCCGGCCGGCGCGCGCGAGCGCATCGCGGCGGCTGTCGACGCCGCCTTCGAGCGGCAGCTCGCGACCACGATCGCCTTCTCGTCGATTCCCAGCACGCGCGGCCAGGAAGGTCCGTGCCAGGACATGTTCGCGAAGCTGCTGCGCGAGCGCGGCTACGAGGTCGACGACTGGGTCATCAATCAGGACGAGCTGAAGACGCTGCCGGGCTACGGGCCGGTCGAGACCGATTTCTCCCGCGCACGGACCGTCGTCGGCACCTATCGGCCGGCGCGCGAGGAGGGACGTTCGCTGATCCTTCAGGGGCATTGCGACGTGGTGCCGGTCGGGCCGCTCGACATGTGGGAGCGGCCGCCGTTCCAGCCGGTGGTCGAGGACGGCTGGCTCTATGGCCGCGGCACCGGCGACATGAAGTCGGGCACCATTGCCGCGCTCTACGCGCTCGATGCGGTGAAGGCCGCGGGCTTTGCGCCGAAGGGCCGCATCCATCTGCAATCCGTGATCGAGGAGGAGAGCACCGGTCTCGGCGCGCTCTCGACCTTGCAGCGAGGTTACCGTGCCGATGCCTGCCTGCTGCCGGAGCCGACCGAGGAACGGTTGATGCGCGCCCAGGTCGGCGTGATCTGGTTTCGCATCAGTGTTCGCGGAATCCCGGTCCATGTCGCACGCGCCGGCACCGGCTCCAACGCCATCCGCGCCGCCTATCATCTGATCGGCCATCTTGACGCGCTGGAGGCGGAGTGGAACGAGCGTGCCAAGTCGCATCGATACTTCGGCGCGGTGCATCACCCGCTCAACTTCAATCCGGGCATCATCAAGGGTGGCGATTGGGCCTCCAGCGTGCCGGCCTGGTGCGACGTCGATTGCCGGATCGGCATCCTGCCGGGATGGAAAATCGCCGACTGCCAGGCCGAGATCGTCGAGTGCGTGACCAAGGCCGCCAGGGCCCATCCGTTCCTCGCCAACAATCCGCCCGAGATCGTCTGGTCCGGCTTCCTGTCGCCGGGCTATGAAGCGACCGAGGTGCAGGAGAGCGAGGCCGTCCTCGGCTCGGTCTACGAACATGTCTTCGGGCGCAAGCTGACGGATTTTCCCTCAACCGCGCTGACGGATGCGCGCTTCTATGGCCTGGACTATGGTGTTCCCGCATTCTGCTTCGGCGCCAGGATGGAGAACGCGCACGGCTTCAATGAACGGGTGCAGCTCGACTCGCTGAAGAAAGTCACCAAGGCCTACGCCCTCTTCGTCGCGAGCTGGTGCGGTATCGATAGAGCATGATCCGGAAAAGTGCGAAGCGGTTTTCCGACAAGATCATGCTCAACGAATTGAGACAAACCAAACGGGAGGTTCGCTATGGGTGACCAGAATGCAGGGGGCAAGCCACGGGTCAAATCGGAGGAGGATCTTCGTGCGCATTTCGGGCAATTGAGCCCGCTCGCCGAGAAAAAGGTGCTCTACCATCTCGACAAGTTCTGCCGCGACTTCATCGCGCTGTCGCCGTTCCTCGTCATCGCCTCCAGCGACGGCAAAGGGCATGCCGATGCCAGCCCGCGCGGCGATGCGCCGGGCTTCGTCTCCGTGCTCGACGACAAGACGCTGCTGATCCCGGATCGGCGCGGCAACAACCGGGTCGATACGTTCGGCAATATCATCGCGTCGCCCGGGATCGGGCTGATCTTCATGGTGCCCGGCATCAACGAGACGCTGCGCGTCAACGGGCGCGCCGAGATCTCGCAGGAGCCGGATCTGTTGACGCCGCTGACGGTGCAGAATGTCACGCCGGTCATCGGCCTCAAGGTGCATGTCGACGAGACCTACTTCCACTGCGGCAAGGCGCTGATGCGCTCGAAGCTCTGGAATCCCGCCGCGCAGGTCGAGCGCCACAGCTTTCCGACGCTCGGCCGTATCATCGCCGAACAGACCGCCGCGATCGAGGTCGAGGTCGCCGAGAAGGCGATGGAAGAGGCCTATCGGACGAGACTGTACTAGAGCGCGTTGAGGTTGGATCCCGTCGCGGCCGCGACAACGCTGCGCTCCCTCTCCCGCTTGCGGGGGAGGGTTGGGGT
>NZ_JBXEJO010000125.1:0-13162 GCF_056837965.1 Bradyrhizobium ferriligni | reverse complement strand
CTACGGGCCGCTCTGTAACGGCGCGACCACGCTGATGTTCGAGGGCGTGCCGAACTATCCGGACAATTCGCGCTTCTGGAACGTGGTCGACAAGCACAAGGTCAACATCTTCTACACCGCGCCGACCGCGATCCGCGCGCTGATGCAGAGCGGCGACGAGCCGGTGAAGAAGACCTCGCGCAAATCGCTGCGCCTGCTCGGCTCGGTCGGCGAGCCGATCAATCCGGAAGCCTGGGAGTGGTATTACCGCGTGGTCGGCGACGACCGCTGCCCGATCGTCGACACCTGGTGGCAGACCGAGACCGGCGGCATCCTGATCACGCCGCTGCCCGGCGCAACCAAGCTGAAGCCCGGTTCGGCGACACGGCCGTTCTTCGGCGTGGTGCCGGAGATCGTCGATGCCGACGGCAAGACGCTGGACGGCGAGACCTCGGGCAATCTGTGCCTGACCAAGTCATGGCCGGGCCAGATGCGCACGGTCTATGGCGACCATGCGCGGTTCGAGCAGACCTATTTCTCGACGTACAAGAACAAGTATTTCACCGGCGACGGCTGCCGGCGCGATGCCGACGGCTACTACTGGATCACCGGCCGCGTCGACGACGTCATCAACGTCTCCGGCCACCGCATGGGCACCGCCGAGGTCGAGAGCTCGCTGGTCGCGCATGAGGCGGTGTCGGAAGCCGCCGTCGTCGGCTACCCGCACGACATCAAGGGCCAGGGCATCTACGCCTATGTCACGCTGATGAAGGGCACCGAGCCGACCGAAGCGCTGCGCAAGGAGCTGGTCGCCTGGGTCCGCAAGGACATCGGCCCGATCGCCTCGCCGGACCTGATCCAGTTCGCGCCCGGCCTGCCCAAGACGCGCTCCGGCAAGATCATGCGCCGCATCCTGCGCAAGATCGCCGAGGACGAGCCGTCGAGTCTCGGCGACACCTCGACCCTGGCCGATCCGGCCGTGGTCGACGACCTCGTGCAGAACCGGCAGAACAAGAAGTAATCCGGCACAATATCGGGACATTGAAGAAGGGCCGCGCGCGATCTCCGCCGCGGCCTTTCGCTTTCTCGTCACACAAACCAGCATCCAACCGCATCACATACCGGACAGGCTTCGCTCAAAAAGCGCTCGGCGCGGCCCTTTCACGGGATTGTCAGAGGCGTGGCGCGATTGGGGCGCGTTTGTGGCCAAGTGTTGTTTTCAGGTCATTTACTTTAATCCGAACTTTTCCTTTTCTCCGCGCCATCAGGACGTGTCTCACGGCCGGTGTGAAACCACCCGGTTAACACACGCGGTTAATCTTGCGTGCGTGAGACCGGCAGGCCCGGTTTTTCAAGGGCTCTGCATCTTCGTTTTTGGCTTCCGTACGGGAGCTGTTGGGAAGTGGAGAGGTTGATGTCGATGAAGTTTGCGGTGGCGCTGGCTGCCACCCTTGGTGCTGTTGTCTTGACGTCGCAGGCGGCCGAAGCCCGGCCGGAAATGGTGGGAATACACGCCGACAACTATGAGCCAGGCACCATCGTGGTGAAGACCAACGAACGGCGGCTCTACCTCATTCTCGATTCCGGCCACGCGATGCGTTACCCGGTCGGCGTCGGCAAGTCCGGCAAGCAGTGGGCCGGCACCACGAAGATCGATGGCAAATATCGCAACCCGGCCTGGTCGCCGCCCGCCGAGGTCAAGCGCGACAAGCCGAGCATCCCGAACGTGATCGCCGGCGGCTCGCCGCACAACCCGATGGGCGTCGCTGCGATGACGCTGGCCGGCGGCGAATACGCGATCCACGGCACCAACGTGCCGGGCTCGGTCGGCGGCTTCGTCTCCTACGGCTGCATCCGCATGCTGAACACGGACATCACCGACCTCTATTCGCGCGTCGAGATCGGCACGACGGTTGTCGTCACCCGCTGATCAGGCACAGCGCCTCGTCCAAAGCAAAGCCGCGCGGATGCGCGACTTTTGTTTACCCAGTCTGGTTTGACGCTGTCGCCTAGCGCGCGAAATATCCGCACCAGCCGAAGCGGTGCCCGCCATTGTAGGCCCGCGCATGGCCGGCGGCGAGCAGCGCGGCCGAGACATTGTCGGTCTTCCTGGTCGCGACGTCGGCGACGACGCGGCCCTGATATTTGTCGGGACCGACATTGTAGATCGCGACTTCGCCCTGGCCGAGCAGGTCGCGCAGCGCCACCGTCGCCGCTTGCGCCATTTGCAGTTCGCGCGCGCAGGATGCCTTCAGCTCCGGCGCGTCGATGCCGCGCAGCCGGACACGCGTGTACAGATCCGGGCCCGGCGAGAAATGCACCCGCGCCTCGAACGTGTCGCCGTCGATCGTCCTGATCACATCAACGTTGTGCCTGATGTCGGGCGCGCCGGCCCGCTGCCAGATGACGTCGGTGTCGCGAGACCTGCCGAGCGACCAGGTCGGCGGCAAATGCACCCATTGCCGGATCGGCAGCGTGCTGCCGATGGCAATGCCGAGCACGAACACCCATGGCAGCGCCGCCGAGACGCGGCGGCCCCAAGGGGTCCGGCGGAAAGGCGGACGCCCCGTCCCACGATAAGGATTCATTCTCCCGTATGGGGACATATTCTGCAGCACGACCTCGACATAAGCGTGGACTAGTTCCCAGAAATTCCAATTAGGCTGGGCGATCCGAACCCAAGCTATTTCGATTTTCCTCGAGACGCTGGAAGCGGGAGCTTTTGTTTTGACGATTTTGTGCGTGGCTTTAGATTCGGGGTCTTTGTCGGAACATGCTTGAATCGCCATGGCTGCCCTAGCAGATGGGGGTCCACGAGATTGAATGGATCTTCTCTGTTGGGGTGGATGACCTTATCCAGCTTGAGATAGATCGTTCCGCAGTCGAGCTGCATTGCCCGCATCTCGTCAATTTCAAATACCTCGAGTTCTGACGACTGGATTCGTTTAGAGGTTAGAATATTAGAGACTGACAGTTTGCCGTCGAAAAACGTGGCAGGCCTATGAACAAGGCTATGACGCTTCTTGCTGATCGCCACCAATTGCGTAAGGCAATCATCAATAATGGCTCGTTCTGCTGACGGCGTATTATCTATTCTCATAAAGTGGCGCACGATCTCCGTGAGATCGGGCAGTCTCATGCCACCGAACACGATCCTAGCCTTCTCGTCCGACATTCCGGAAAGAAAACGAGCCAAGATATGGACTGCCGACTCGGCATTTGCGAATGACGTCACAAAGCGACCAACCGCTTCATAGTGAGGCGTATCTTGCTTGATTTCAGGCACATGTCCCGGCAGTTGCTCGCCCAACTTATCAAGCAAACCCATGGCTAGTTACCCCCGGGGAAAGAGATCAGATTGCACTCCAACGCGTGGAAGCCACTTTGAGAGTGCAACAGATCGTTGCAAAAGCCGGCGGCAGCATCGGGCCGCGAGGAGGAAAAACTATTTGGATCGGGGAAGAAGCCCGGCAGATATGAGCCGGGATTCTGGAGGACTTATGATGTCGCACGCTATTCATTTCTGGCGGCGACAAGGCGTGCAACCGCGGTCATCAAAGCTTCTGGATGAATGGCACTAAGACGTCGATAGTGGAATCTTGAATATTCCCCCATCGGGCGGCTGCCTTCGCGTTCACGTCAAGCACAACGATTTTGTCCATTGATCGGCGCGCGCCAGACTCTCTCACAATGCGAGAGAGGAACGAGGATGCCGTTTCAGCGCCAGCATCGATGATATAGAACGAGGTCGTTTCAGACCACCATTGGGCAGCACCGCGTCCCTTTTTGATCGCCTCTTGCAGAGCCTTATAGACGCGATTGTAGTTTGCCTCGTTATCGTAGTGGATATCGAACGATACTGTCAGCGTGGCCATTCTGGCCCCTTTCTGAATACGGGGCCGCTATTGACTGTTGACGGATCCAGACTCATTGTCCGGCTGTTGGTATCGCCAATGCCCGCTAGCAGCCCCTAGCTGTTAGTGCGGGTCCGGAGGGCCGCCCCTGCAAGGGCGGCCTTCTCTCCGAATCGCCGATAATTGTGGCACGGAACCACAACCGGGAGTCAACAGGTTCCCGGTCTGTACCCGATTTGCACAACCCCAAGGCTACTGGCGACCCTGGTCTTTGGCTCGAGCCGTCAAGCAAGGCACTACAAAAAGACTCTCAGAAGTCCGAGGCGATGCCCTTGGTCTCCCAATCGCCGTAACGCGTCGGTTCCGGCCCCTTCGGCCCCTGGAACTCCTTCGGCCGCGCGGCCGCGTTCTGCGCGGCGAGCTCTTCGGCAGCCTTGCGCCGCGCCGCGGCCTCAGCGAGCGCGCGTTGCGCGGCCGGCGTCAGCGGCTTGCGCGGCGCGGCCTCCGGCGGCAGTGACGATGGCAATTTTTCAGACATGGCAAAACCTTCCGACCGCGCGTTGCGTATCTCTGTGCTGGCTCAGTGACGACATCACGATCGCAAAATCCCGCAAGCCGATTCTTACATTTGGCATATTCGCATGCCAGAGGTGGTCTCGAGTTGATGGGCATGAGCCGAATGTAACTCAGCACCTTCGAGATATCTCCGCTTCATGCCTCCTTCAAGATTTGCAGTACCTGCCGAAGTCCCCGGCCTCGCGGCCCGCCGTATCGCGGCCGACATCCTCGATGGCGTGCTGCACAAGCACCGCACGCTCGACGACCAGCTCGACGGCGCCGGCGCGCATCCCGGCCTGAAATCGCTGGCCGATCGCGACCGCGCGCTGATGCGCCGGCTGGTGTCAACCATCCTGCGCAAGCTCGGCACGCTGGGCCATCTGCTGTCGCGCCTGCTCGACCGCGGCGTCCCGACCGATGCACCGCGCGCGCAGAGCGCGCTCCTGATCGGCGCGGCACAGATTCTCTGGATGGACGTGCCTGACCATGCCGCGGTCGATCTTTCGGTGCGGCTGGTGCAATCCGACCGGCGCGCCGCGAAATATGCCGGGCTGGTCAACGCCGTGCTGCGCCGCTGCGCGCGCGAGGGCCAGGGCCTGATCGACGAGATCGGCACCCAGACGCTCGACCTGCCGCAATGGATGCTGGCGCGCTGGAATGCGCATTACGGCGAAGCCACCGCGCGCGAGATGGCGCTCGCGCTCGGGCACGAGCCGTCGCTCGATCTCACGGTGAAGTCGGACGCGCCGCAATGGGCGAGCCGCCTGCACGGCGAGATACTGCCGACGGGAACCGTGCGCACGCTGCTGCAGGGTTCCGTCACGATGCTGCCCGGCTTTGCCGAAGGCCAGTGGTGGGTGCAGGACGCCGCCGCCGCGCTGCCGGCGCGGCTGTTCGGCGACATCAAGGACAAGGCGGTCGCGGATCTCTGCGCCGCGCCCGGCGGCAAGACCGCCCAGCTCGCGCTGGCCGGCGCGCATGTCACCGCGGTCGACCGCTCGCCGGCGCGGGTCGCGCGACTGCGTGACAATCTCACGCGGTTGGAGTTGCAGGCCGAGACGGTCGTCGCCGACGCCGCCGAATGGCCGGCGGAAGCCGCGAGCTTCGACGGTATCCTCGTCGATGCGCCCTGCACCTCGACGGGAACCATCCGCCGCCATCCCGACGTCGCCTGGCTGCGGCAGGAAGGCGACATCGCCGCGCTGTCGGCGCTGCAGAAGCGCCTGTTGCAAAAAGCCGCCAATCTGCTGAAGCCGGGCGGCACGCTGGTCTACTGCACCTGCTCGCTGGAGCCGGAGGAAGGCGAGCACGCGATCGCCGCGCTGCTGGCGAGCGAATCAGGCCTGCGCCGTGCGCCGGTCGAGAAGGACGAGGTTGCCGGCCTCGAGGACATCATTACCGCCGACGGCGATCTGCGCACTTTGCCGAGCCATCTGCCCAACGCCGACCCGCGGCTGGGCGGGCTGGACGGTTTTTACGCCGCCCGGCTGGTTAAATCCTGATTTTAAACTTCAGTCTTCTAAGCTCGAAGTGATTCGTGCGGTATCAAGAGGGTGTCTTGTATATCAAGAAGGTGCCTTGGCCGCGTTTCCGGATTAAATAAGGATTCGTTGAAAATTCCCTCCCCGCAAGGTTAGGCGTGTCGGTCGCTCAAAGCAGACGCATCTCGACGCTGATTGCTGGCCGCTTTGCCCGCAGCATGATCGCACGCGCCAGCGGGAGCACGGTGGCGCTGTCGCGGCTCTGGCCCGGCCGCACCGACCGGCTGATCATCGCCCCACACGACCTGCGGACCGCCGACGCTACCCGCGCGGCCGAGATCTATGCCGGACGATTCGTTTTCGCCGGCAAGATCGTCACCTGCCACGGCCGCTCGATCTTCGATCTCGAGCCGCCATCGGAGGATTGGGAAGCCGCCCTGCTCGGCTTCGGCTGGCTGCGCCATCTGCGCGCCGCCGACACCGCGCTGACCCGCGCCAACGCCCGCTCGCTGGTCGACGACTGGATCTCCAACCAGGCCCGCAAGCGGCCGCTGGAACGCCGCGCCGATGTGCGCGCGCGGCGGGTGATCTCGCTGTTGTCGCAGGCGCCATTGGTGCTCGGCGACACCGACGGAAAATTCTACCGCAAATATCTGCGCGGGCTGGCGCGCGAGATCCGCTATCTGCGCCACGCGACGCTCGACAATGACGGCGTTCCGCGCCTGCAGGTCTTGATCGCGCTGTGCTACGCCTCGCTCTGTCTCGCCAACCAGGCGCGCAACATCAAATCGGCGACGCGCAAACTGTCCGACGAATTGCAGCGCCAGATCCTGCCCGATGGCGGCCACATCTCGCGCAATCCCGGCGCGCTGGTCGAGTTGCTCAGCGATCTCCTGCCGCTGCGGCAGACCTTTGCTGCACGGAACATCGCGCCGCCGCCGGCGCTGCTCAACGCCATCGACCGCATGATGCCGATGCTGCGCTTCTTCCGGCACGGCGACGGCAGCTTCGCGCTGTTCAACGGCATGAGCACCGCGCCGTCCGATCTCGTCGCGACGCTGCTCGCCTATGACGACACCCGCGGCGTGCCGATGGCGAGCATGCCGCATACCGGCTTCCAGCGGCTCGATGCCGGCAGCACCGCGTTGATCATCGACACCGGCCCGCCGCCGCCGGCAAGCGTCAGCCAGGACGCGCATGCCGGCTGCCTGTCGTTCGAGCTCTCCTCCGGGGTAAGCCGCATCGTCGTCAATTGCGGCATGCCGAGCACAGGCCGCGACAACTGGCGGCCGTTCGCGCGCTCCACCGCGGCGCATTCGACGCTGACCTACCGCGACACCTCGTCGTGCCAGTTCGTCGAACTGTCGGCGATGAAGCGGCTGCTGCGCGGCGCGCCGATCACCAGCGGCCCGAGCAATGTCGAGAGCTACCGCGAAGCTGTTCCCGACGGCGACGTGCTCACCGCCTCGCATGACGGCTATCTCTCGCGCTTCGGCGTGATCCACCGCCGCGTGCTGATGGTCGCGCAGGACGGCACGCGGCTCGAGGGCGAGGATTCGCTGTCGCCGGCACCGGGCGGCCGTATCAAGGGCAGCGAGGCCGATTTCGCGCTGCGCTTCCATTTGCACCCTTCGGTGAAGGCGAGCCGGCTGTCGGATGCCCGCGGCGTGATGCTGGTGCTGCCCAACCGCGACGTCTGGACCTTCGAGGCGATGGACGACAAGGTCGATCTCGAGGACAGCGTGTTCCTGGCCGGCAATGACGGCCCGCGCCGCACCTCCCAGATCGTGATCCGGCAGGACGCGAGGCAGGCCGGCACCATCCGCTGGAGCTTCGTGCGCTCCTCGACCTCGGCCTCCGCCACCACCGCGCGCCGCAACGCCCGCCGCGAGCCGGAACTGCCGCTGTAAAGGGAGCGTGTCCCCTAACCCGTCATCCTGAGGTGCGAGCTCTTGCGAGCCTCGAAGGATGCACGGCCCGGCTGGTGGCCGTCGACCCTTCGAGACGCGCTCCGCGCTCCTCAGGGTGACGGGGAATGGATACCGGATTATCGCCATTTTCAGGGGAATCGGGCTCGGAGACCGGTTTCGTACCGCACAAAACCATGCTACCCGGCTGCCTTAACAGCCAGGGATTTTCCGATATGACCGAGCAGCTTCGCCGCGTGACCCGCGCTCTGTTGTCCGTTTCCGACAAGACCGGACTGATCGATTTCGCCAAGGCGCTGGCCGACCATGGCGTCGAGCTGGTCTCGACCGGCGGCACCGCCAAGGCGATCGCGGCGGCCGGGCTGAAGGTCAAGGACGTCTCCGAGCTCACTGGCTTCCCCGAGATGATGGATGGCCGGGTCAAGACGCTGCATCCGAAGGTGCATGGCGGCCTGCTCGCGATCCGCGACAACAAGGAACATGCGGCCGCGATGACCTCGCACGGCATCGCGCCGATCGATCTCTTGGTCGTCAACCTCTATCCGTTCGAGGCCACCGTCGACAAAGGCGCCGGCTTCGAGGAGTGCATCGAGAACATCGACATCGGCGGTCCGGCGATGATCCGCGCCGCGGCGAAGAACCATGACGACGTCGCCGTGGTGGTCGAGGCGAACGACTATTCTGCCGTGCTCGACGAGCTCGCCGCGCACAAGGGCGCGACCTCGCTTCAGTTGCGCCGCCGGCTCGCCGCCAAGGCCTATGCGCGCACCGCGGCCTATGACGCCGCGATCTCGAACTGGTTTGCCGTGCAGCTCGATACCAAGGCGCCGGACTTCCGCGCCTTCGGCGGCAAACTGATCCAGTCGTTGCGCTATGGCGAGAACCCGCACCAGACCGCGGCGTTCTATGCCACGCCGGAGAAGCGGCCGGGCGTTGCGACCGCGCGCCAGCTGCAGGGCAAGGAACTGTCCTACAACAACATCAACGACACCGATGCGGCCTATGAATGCGTCGGCGAGTTCGACCCACAGCGCACCGCGGCCTGCGTGATTGTCAAGCACGCCAATCCCTGCGGCGTTGCCGAGGGCCCCGATCTCGCGACCGCCTATGCCCGTGCGCTCGCCTGCGACTCCACCTCGGCCTATGGCGGCATCATCGCGGTCAACCGCACGCTCGATGCGGACGCCGCGCGCGCCATCATCGGCATCTTCACCGAGGTGATCATCGCGCCCGACGCAACCGAGGAGGCGATCTCGATCATCGCCGGCCGGCGCAATCTGCGCCTGCTGCTCGCCGGCGGCCTGTCGAACGCGCGTGCTGTCGGTCTCACCGCCAAGACCGTCGCCGGCGGCCTCCTGGTGCAGAGCCGCGACAATGCGGTGGTCGAGGACATGAACCTGAAGGTCGCGACCAAGCGCGCGCCGACCGACGCCGAGCTGCGCGATCTCAAATTCGCGTTCCGCGTCGCCAAGCACGTCAAGTCGAACACCATCATCTACGCCAAGGACCTCGCCACCGTCGGCATCGGCGCCGGCCAGATGAGCCGGGTCGATTCCGCGCGCATCGCCGCGCGCAAGGCGCTGGATGCGGCGGCCGAGCTGAAGCTCGCCGAGCCCCTGACCAAGGGTTCGGTGGTCGCCTCCGACGCATTCTTCCCGTTCGCCGACGGCATGCTCGCCTGCATCGAGGCCGGCGCCACCGCGGTGATCCAGCCCGGCGGCTCGATGCGCGACGACGAGGTGATCAAGGCCGCCGACGAGCACGGCATTGCCATGGTATTCACCGGCGTGCGACATTTCCGGCATTGATGCGACTGTAGCCCGGATGGAGCGTAGCGAAATCCGGGGCGGTTTCTCCGCGGACCAAAGACCCCGGATTGCGCTTCGCTCCATCCGGGCTACGAAGCTGTCGTCCCTGCGAAAGCAGCGACCCATAACCACCGATCTTGCTTGGTGAGGGACAACTAGCCCCAGCGCGCCTTCGATGGATCACGCGGTATGGGTCCCGGCCTTCGCCGGGACGACGGCGGTGGTTATTCCCGCACCTTCGCCAATAGCGCCAGTCCCGCCACGAAGAACGCCACCAACACCGCCATGCCGGCCTTCTGGCTTGCGGTCGCCGCGGTGATCGCGCCGATCAGGAGCGGGCCGATGAACGACGTCACCTTGCCGGTGAGCGCGAACAAGCCAAAATACTGCGCGATGCGGTCCTTCGGCGCGAGGCGGATTAGCAGCGAGCGCGAAGCCGCCTGCAGCGGCGCACCGGTGGCGCCGATCAGGCAGCCCAGCACGATGTAGGCGCGCTCGGCGGCGCCCGCGAACAACGGACCGCCCGGCACCGGCGGCGCGACCGGGATGAACAGGACGGAATCCTTGTTCACGGTGAGGATCACGACGATCGCGAACAGCAGGATCACGAGGCTGCCGGTGATCACGCGCTTCGGTCCGAACGCATCATCGAGCTTGCCGCCGATCCAGCCGCCGAACGTGCCGGCGACCGCGAGGATGATGCCGAAGGTGCCGATCCGGATCGTGTCCCAGCCGAACGTGCCGGCGGCATAGATGCCGCCGAACGCGAACAGCGAGACCAGCCCGTCGGTGTAGATCATGTTCGCCAGCAGGAAGCGCGCCAGTGACTTCTGCTTCGGCAGGCTCGACAACGATTCCCTGAGCTCGCGCAGGCCTTCGCCGAGCGCCGCGCGCATCGGACGCTTCGTCGGATAGTCCGGCGTGAACAGGAACATCGGCGTCACGAAGATGATGAACCAAAGCCCGGTCAGCGGCCCGGTAATGCGGTCGCCTTCATGCATGGCAGGATCGAGACCGAACAGCGGCGTGAAGCCGAACAGCGTCTTGCCGGTCTCGGCATTGGCGGCAAGAAAGCCGAGCACGAGAACAAGACTCAGGATGCCGCCGACATAGCCGGTGGCCCAGCCGGTGCCTGACAGTCGCCCGATCCGGTCCGGCGGCACCAGGGTCGGCATCATCGCATTGTTGAACACGGTCGCGAACTCGACGCCGACGCTTGCGATCGCATAGGCGAGCAGCAGCATAGGGATGATATCGGGATTGCCGGGCTTGCCGATCCACATCGCGCTGGCGCCGATCACGAGCAGCGCGCCAAAGCCCGCGATCCACGGCTTGCGCCGGCCGCTGGCATCGGCGATCGCCCCCAGCACCGGCGACAGCAGCGCGATCGCAAGTCCCGCAGCCGCGGTGGCAAAGCCCCACAGCGCCTGGCCGCTCGCGGCATCGGGCGCGACGAAGCTCGCGAAATAAGGCGCGAACACGAAGGTCGTGATCAGCGTGAAATAAGGCTGCGCGGCCCAGTCGAAGAAGATCCAGCTGATGACGGCTGCGCGGCCAGGATAAACCTTGGTGGAGGCCTTCGCGTCACCGGCGCCCGTCTGCATTGTTGCCGTCATCGCGAAAGATATTCCCCAACTCGAACCACAGGCAGGCTTTTGCCGCTCCAATCCGCTCCCATATAGCATGAGCCGGTTTGACTGATACGGCGATGAACAGGGCAGGACATTTCGATGGCGCTGACGGCAACGATGTCGCGACGGCTGTTTGCCGCTCTCCTGGTGATTGGTATCACGACGCCTGCCCTCGGCCAGGTCCAGCGCCGCTTCTATGAACCTTCAGCCGCGGACACGATTCGCAGCATTCGCGCCGAAAACGGCATGGTGGTGGCGCAGGAGAAGCTGGCTGCGCAAGTTGGCGCCGACATCCTGCGACAGGGCGGCAATGCGGTCGACGCCGCGGTCGCCACCGGCTTTGCGATGGCGGTGACCTATCCGCGCGCCGGCAATATCGGCGGCGGCGGTTTCATGGTGATCCATCTCGCCGGCCGCAATGAGGATGTCGCGATCGACTATCGCGAGACTGCGCCGCAGGCTGCGACCCGCGACATGTTCCTGAACGCCGACGGCAAGCCCGATCCCGACAAGTCGCGCAACTCCGCGCTCGCGATCGGCGTGCCCGGCACGGTCGCGGGCCTCGCGCTGGCGCTGGAGAAATACGGCTCCGGCAAGTTCACGCTGGCGCAGATCCTCAAGCCCGCGATCGATCTCGCGCGCGACGGCTTCATCGTCACCGACGATACATCCGACACGCTGAACGACATGTATCGCCGCATGTCGCGCTGGCCGAATTCGGCCAAGACGTTCTCGCACGCCGACGGCACGCCGCTGCGCGAGGGCGACCGCCTGGTCCAGGGCGATCTCGCCGGCGTATTGACTGATATTGCCGAACAGGGCCCGCGCGGCTTCTACCAAGGCGCCGTCGCCGAGAAGCTTGTCAGCGGCATCAAGAATGCCGGCGGCATCTTCACCCTCGAGGATCTGAAATCCTACCAGCCGGTGATCCGCACGCCGATCCGTGGCAGCTATCGCGGCTACGACATCGTCTCGATGCCGCAACCCTCCTCCGGCGGCGTCGTGCTGCTCGAGATCCTCAACACCCTCGAAGGCTTTCCGATGTCCGACATGAAGCAGGGCTCGGCCGCCTCGCTGCATGTGATGATCGAGGCGATGAAGCGGGCCTATGCCGATCGCGCCCGCTATCTCGGCGATCCCGCTTTCGTCGACGCGCCGACGCAGCTCTTGATCGACAAGGACTATGCCGCCAAACAGCGCGCCACCATCGACCTTGCCCGCGCCACGCCCTGGACCGATGTGCGCAACGCGAAGCAGCCGCACGAGGGCGACAACACCACGCATTATTCGGTCGTCGATGCCGGCGGCAACGCCGTCAGCAACACCTATACGCTGAACTTCCCCTACGGCGTCGGCCTCGTCGCCGACGGCACCGGCGTGCTGCTCAACAACGAGCTCGACGATTTCACCGCAGCTCCCGGCGCCTCCAACGCTTTCGGCCTGGTCGGCTTCGAGGCCAATCTGCCGGGGCCCGGCAAGCGTCCGCTGTCGTCGATGTCGCCGACCATCGTGCTGAAGGACGGCAAGCCGGTGCTGGTGACGGGATCGCCCGGCGGCAGCCGCATCATCTCCGCCGTGACGCAGATCATCGTCGATGTGATCGACTACAAGATGGACATCGCGGCCGCGGTCGCCGCGCCCCGCATGCACCATCAATGGCTGCCCGACGAGGTCCGGATCGAGCGCGGCTTTCCCGACGCGGTGCTGGGCGATCTGCGCGCCAAGGGCCACAAACTGGTCGGGCCGCTCGGCTACTCCTCCGCGAACTCGATCCTCGTCACGACCAACGGTCTGCTCGGGGCGCCGGATCCGCGCACGCGCGGCTCGGAGGCTGCGGGATACTAAAGCATGATGAAGTTAGGTCGAACCGGCGACCACGAAGACGCTGCGCTCCCTCTCCCGCTTGCGGGGGAGGGCTGGGGT
>NZ_JBXEJO010000124.1:0-13570 GCF_056837965.1 Bradyrhizobium ferriligni | reverse complement strand
GGGCTGGGGTGGGGGCTCTCTCCGCGAGTCGTTCCGTGGAGAGAGCCCCCACCCGTATCGCATCTTCGATGCGATACGACCTCCCCCGCAAGCGGGAGAGGTGCAGCGAGCTCGCTGCAAGATCGATGCTAACTTACTTGACCGAGCTTAGCTCGCGGCTTCCAGCCGTTCCTCGGTGAGGAGCCGGGTCGCGGCATCGGCGTCCATCGGCTCGCCGAAGGCAAAGCCCTGGGCGTATTCGCAGCCGAGCTGGTAGAGCTCGACGGCGTCCGAATCCGTCTCGGCGCCTTCCGCGACCACCTCCATGCCGAGATCGTGCGCCAGCGCGATGATCGATTTCAGGATCACCGGGCGGGTGCCGCGGCTCGTGGTGCGGACGAAGGACTGGTCGATCTTGATGGTGTCGAACGGGAAGCGCTGCAGATAGGACAGCGAGGAGTGGCCGGTACCGAAATCGTCGAGCGACAGCCCGGTGCCGAGCTCGCGGATCCGCGCCAGCATCTGGGCGGCGTGCTCCGGGTTCTCCATGACCAGCGATTCCGTCAGCTCCAGCTTCAGCGTGCCGCGCGCCACCGAGGAGCGCGACAGCACGGTTCTGATGTCGTGGATCAGATCGTGGCGCAGCAATTGTCGCGACGACACGTTGACCGACGCGAAGATCGGCTCGCGCGCGCGCATCGCGCGCTGCCACACCGCGAGCTGGCGCGCGGTCTGGTCCATCACGAACATGCCGAGATCGACGATCAGGCCGGTCTCCTCGGCGACGTTGATGAACTCCGACGGCGACATTCGGCCGAGCTTGGGATGGTCCCAGCGTGCCAGCGCCTCGAAGCCGGCGATCGCGCGATCCTCCAGCCGCACGATCGGCTGGTACAGGATCGTGATCTCCTGCCGTTCGATGGCGCGGCGCAGGTCGCTCTCCAGCGTCAGGCGGTCGGTCTTGCGCGCCCGCATCGCCGGCTTGTAGACGTCGATGCGGTCGCCGCCGATCCGCTTGGAATGATACATCGCAAGCTCGGCGTCCTTGATGATCTCGTCGGTCAGCGGCGCCGCCGGGTCGGACAGCGCAAGGCCGATCGAGGCGGTCAGGAAGATCTCGCGGTCGTTGAACGCGATCGGGGCGCGGATGGTCTTGCGGATGGTCTCGGCGAAATTGGTGATCCGCGCCGGGTCCTGCTCCGACAGCAGGATCAGGCCGAACTGGTCGCCGGCCATGCGCGCCAGCGTGTCCTGCGGCTTGAGGATGCGGGTCAGCCGGCGCGCCAGCGTCAGCAGGATGGAATCGCCGACCGCAATCCCGACGGAATCGTTGACCTGCTTGAAGCGGTCGAGGTCGATCACCATCAAGGTCGGCCGCAGGTTCGGCATGGTCTTGGCGAGATTCGCCACCGCGCCGAGGCGGTCCATGAACAGCCTGCGGTTCGGCAGACCGGTCAGATTGTCATGCACGGAGTCATGCAGCATCCGCTCTTCGGAGTTCTTGAACTCGGTGACGTCGGTGAGGGTGCCGACCACGCGCGAGACCTCGCCGTCGGAGCCGACCACCGGCCGCGCCTTCAGCGCGAACCACATGAAATGGCCGTCCGGCGTGCGCAGCCGGAAATCCTGCACCAGGCGGCCGCGGCGCTGGTCGAGCACGCTGTCGAGCGCGGCGCGGAAGCGGTCCTGGTCGAGCGGGTGCAGCACCTCGAGCCATTTCGCGGCGGGGCCTTCCAGCGTGCCGCGCTTGAGGCCGAGCAGGGCCTCGGTCTCCGGGCTGGTGAACACCTTGTCGGCGGACACGTCCCAGTCCCAGATCAGGTCGCCGGAGCCGGTCAGCGCCAGCGCGCGGCGCTCGACATCCGAGACGACGCCGGTGGTGGCGCCGCCGCCGGCGAAGGCGTGCTGCATCACCGTGAAGCCGATCAGCATCACGATCAGCACCAGGCCGCCGAGCAGCGCGGGGCCGACGATGTCGTTGGTGACGGAGCCTGCGACCGTCATGCCGGCCGCGACCACCCAGACCACCAGCAGGAACCAGGTCGGGATCAACAGCACCGCGCGGTCGAAGCCGTGGGTCGAGAGATAGACGATCAGCGCGAAGCCGGCGAAGGCGATCATCACCAGCGACATGCGCGCGATGCCGGAGGCGACCGCGGGATCGAACAGCGCCAGCGCGACCAGCGAGCCGAGGAAGACCAGCCAGCCGATCGTGATGTGCGAGTAGCGGACGTGCCAGCGACTGAGATTGAGATAGGCGAACAGGAACACCAGCAGTGTCGCGGCGAGGATCGCCTCGCCCGCCGCGCGCCAGACGCGCTCGGCGTTGTTCGACATGTCGAGCACCTTGCCCCAGAAGCCGAAGTCCACGCCGATATAGACCAGCACCGCCCAGGCCAGCGCGGCGGCGGCCGGGAACATGATGCTGCCCTTGACCACAAACAAGATCGTGAGCACGAGCGCGAGCAGGCCCGAGATGCCGATCACGATGCCCTGGTACAGCGTGAACGAGTTGACCTTGTCCTTGTAGGCGTCGGGTTCCCACAGATAGAGCTGCGGCAGCTTGTCGGTGCGCAGTTCCGCGACATAGGTGACGACGGCGCCGGGATCGAGCGTGATGCGGAACACGTCGGCGGTCGGGCTCTCCTGCCGCTCCGGACGATCGCCGACCGATGGCGTGATGGTCGCGATGCGCGACAGGCCGAGGTCGGGCCACAACAGGCCGGACGACACGATGCGGTAGTGCGGCGCGACGATCAGGCGGTCGAGCTGGTCGTCGGTGTTGTTGGCGAGCGCGAACACCACCCAATTCTGGCCGCCTTCGCGGGCGCGAACCTCGATGCGGCGCACGATGCCGTCGGTTCCGGGTGCGGTGGAGACCTGGATGCGGTCGGTTTCACTGCGCTGATGGTCGAGAACCGCCGTCAAATCGATCGCCGGCGCATCGCTGCGCACGCTCACCGCGTCGATCGCATACGCGGCAGGCGCGGCGGCAAACATCATGAGGCCCAGCGCGAGCAGCGCAAGGCACCTGATCAGACGCAATGTCAGTACTCCGCGATCGACAAACTGACCGGGCCCGGCGACCGGCCCGGCGGTGGCGCGATAAATGACACGAAAGCGAAGGGAATCAAAGGGTTTCCGCCCCTGCTTCCGTCGCGAGGGTTAAACCACCAACACAATTTTGCCAATATGTTCGCTGGTCTCCATGCGCCGGTGCGCGTCGGCGGCCTTTTCCAGCGGGAATGTGCTGTCCATCAGCGGTTTGACGCGTCCTTCGCGCAGCAAGGGCAGCACCTTTGCCTCGATCGCCGCGACCATCGCCGCCTTGTCCGCATTACTACGGGGGCGCAGGGTCGAGCCGGTGTGGTGCAGCCGCTTGACCATCAGCTTGGCAAAATTGGCCGTGGCCTTCGGTGTTCCCGACAGGAACGCGATCTGGACGATGCGGCCCTCGACGGCGGCGGCGTCGTAGTTCCGGTCGATATAGTCGCCGCCCACCATGTCGAGGATGACATCGGCGCCGTTGCCGCCGGTGGCCTTCTTCACCGCCTCGACGAAATCCTCGGTCTTGTAATTCACCGCGTGATCGGCGCCGAGCTTGAGGCAGGCGTCGGCCTTGTCCTGCGAGCCGACGGTGACGATCACCTTGGCGCCGAACGCCTTGGCAAGCTGGATCGCCATCGTGCCGATGCCTGACGAGCCGCCGTGGATCAGCAGCGTCTCCCCGGCCTTGAGCGCGCCGCGCTCGAACACATTGTGCCACACCGTCATCAGCGTTTCCGGGGTAGCGCCGGCTTCCTGCATCGACAGCGAGGGCGGCACGGTCATCGCCTGCGCGTCCTGCGCGATGCAATATTGGGCGTAGCCGCCGCCGGCGACGAGCGACATCACCTTGTCACCGATCTTGTGCTTTGCGCCTTCTCCGAGCGCGACCACTTCGCCCGCGATCTCGAGGCCGGGCAGGTCGCTGGCGCCGGGCGGCGGCGGATAGGAGCCGGAGCGCTGCGCGACGTCGGGACGATTGACGCCGGCGGCCGCGACCTTGACCAAAATCTCGCCGGCCTTCGGCACCGGCACCGCACGGGTCTCCGGCACCAGCACCTCAGGGCCACCCGGCTTGCTGATGGCAACGACGGTCATTTGCGCGGGCAGGTTTGGCATGGTCGGTCCCTGGTCAGTGGAGAGGATTGGCGGATGGCATACCGCCTTTTCCACCGAAGCGAAACGCCATTAAGCCCCGAACCGCGTCGTGAGCTGGTCGGCTCTCTCAGGCGTGATTTTCTCGACCAGCGGCTCGAGCCTTGCGACCGGCGTGCCCGCGCCGCGATCCAGCAGCGGGAGGAGTGGGCCAGTGGGCCAGCGCGGCACGGCATCGCTCTGACCGAGCGCGCCGAGCACGCGCTCCGCGAGGTGTGGCACGATGCTCCACGCCAGCGTCGCACCAAGCGCGACAAGATTGAGCCCGACGCGGGTGATGACCGCCGCGCGGACCGGATCGGACTTGATGGCGGACCATGGTGCTGCGTGCTGCAGGTAAGCATTCGCGGTGTCCCAGATCGCGCGGGTCGCTGCCGCCGCTGCGCGAAACTCTAGTGCGGTGTGGTGGCGTTGCAGCGTCGCGATGCGCTGCTCCAGATCGTGCGCCAGCTGTCGCTCGGCATCACCGGATACGCCGCCTCCGGGAAAGCGGCCGTCGAAGGCGCGATGCGCAAAACTGATGATGCGGTTGGCGAGATTGCCGAAGATGTCGGCGAGATCCTTGTTCACGTCGGCAACGAACCTGGCGACGCCAAAATCGGTGTCGGCGCTTTCGGGCGCGTTGGCGATCAGCCACCAGCGCCAGAGATCGGCGGGCAATTCCGTGAGCGCCGCATCGGTGAAGACGCCGCGCTTCCTGCTGGTCGAGAACTTGCCGCCTTCGTAATTCAGCCAATGGAATCCCTTGATCACATCGGCGGTCTTCCACGGTTCGCCGGAGCCGATCAGCGTCGTCGGAAAGCTCACGGTGTGGAACGGGATGTTGTCCTTGCCGAGAAACTGGATGTAGCTGACGTCATCGGCCTGCCACCACCATTGCCGCCAGTCGCGGCCGGGCGCGGCGTCGGCCCATTCCTGCGTCGCCGCGATGTAGCCGATCGGCGCGTCGAACCACACATAGAACACCTTGCCGTCGAAACCTTCGCGCGGCACCGCGATGCCCCAGGCGAGATCGCGGGTGATGCAGCGGTCGCGCAGCTCGGCATTGAGCCAGCCCTTCGCGGTCGACACCACGAAGGGTGGCCATCCGCTGCGGCTGTCGATCCATGCGCCGATTTTTTCGACCAGCTGCGACTGGCGCAGATAGAAATGACGGCTCTCGCGGATCTCGAGCGCGCGGTCGCCTGAGAGCGCCGAGCGGGGATCGATGAGGTCCGGCGGGTCGAGCAGCGTGCCGCAATGGTCGCATTGGTCGCCGCGCGCGCCGGCGTCGCCGCAATGCGGACAGGTGCCGAGCACGTAGCGGTCGGGCAGGAAGCGCTGGTCGGCGGGCGAGAATACCTGCCGCGAGGTGCGTGCTTCGATCAGTCCGGCGTCATCGAGCCGGCGATAGAAGTGCTGCGTCAGCGCATGATTGTGCGGCGAGCTGCTGCGGCCGAAATGATCGAAGGACAGACCGAAGCGCCGGTAGATGTCGGCCTGGATGGCGTGCTGCGCGTCGCAGAACGCCCGGACATCCTGTCCGGCCTCGATGGCGCCGAGCTCCGCCGGTGTGCCGTGCTCGTCGGTCGCGCAGATGAACAGCACGTCGTCACCGATCTGCCGCCGGAAGCGGGCGTGGACATCGGCGGGCAGCAGCGAGCCGACGAGATTGCCGAGATGCTTGACGCCGTTCACATAGGGAAGGGCGCTGGTGATGAGAATCTTGGTCATGGGTTGAGGTCTTTCGCGTTCGGTGATGCCGACCCCGGATCGGGAAAATCAAAAAGCCCTCCCGCATGATCGGAAGGGCTTGGGGTCGGCTCATGCCTGGCGCGCAGGCGCGCAACTATCTCGTCCGGTCAGACTCCTTGCGGTCGGGCCGGGGCATTCGCGTCAGATGTTGCGCGCACACGAAAGTCACTGCAAAATTCTCCTGTACAACGACGTTTATCATCTCTGGACGCACGGCGCCAGACCAGCATCGCGGGGGAGGACAGATGCCGATTGAGGATGAGGACCGGCCGCGGAAGAAAATCAGCCACGAGATTGGACAGGATCTCTCGCTGCTGTCGGTCGAGGAATTGACCGAGCGCATCGCGCTGCTCACGACCGAAGTCGATCGCCTGAAAGAGGCGATGACAAAGAAGCGCGCGTCGAAGGATGCCGCGAACGCGTTCTTCAAGTCGTAGCGCTGCGATCTCACTGCTGTCGTAGCCCGGATGAAGCGCAGCGCAATCCGGGGCAGTGTTATCCGCGGATGGGCGTTTCCCGGATTTCGCTGCGCTCCATCCGGGCTACGCTGCTGCGATTTTATTCGAAGCCGCCCTCAATCCGTCAT
The DNA here is from genome assembly GCF_056837965.1 of Bradyrhizobium ferriligni. Classification (NCBI taxonomy): domain Bacteria; kingdom Pseudomonadati; phylum Pseudomonadota; class Alphaproteobacteria; order Hyphomicrobiales; family Nitrobacteraceae; genus Bradyrhizobium; species Bradyrhizobium ferriligni. The sequence continues at coordinate 7,071 of NZ_JBXEJO010000124.1, read as the reverse complement.
CCTGAGGAGCCGCGAAGCGGCGTCTCGAAGGATCGACGGCCACTGGCCGGGCCGTGCATCCTTCGAGACGCGCTACGCGCTCCTCCAGCGACAAAGGCGGAGCCTTTGCGCGGGGATGACGGAATACGCGTTCGCGCGACCCGTTGGCTCCATCCGAGCCATGAAGAGACCTGTCCCAAACTAGGTCAATGGCCGACATGGCAAACAAAGCGTCAAGAAATCCGTTCATTTACGATCGGTTAAGCTTTCTCGATTATGACTGGCATTGTCCTCGTTTGGACACCGAGTGGCTCCTGTCCACTCTGTTTGACGCCTCCCTGTTATCAACTTCAAAAGCCGCCGGAAACGGCGGCTCTTTTTTGTGCGTCCTATCCGCTGGAAACCATAAATCCGGTTGCGGCTGGACTCTTCGGCGCGCCCGCGCAATGATTTGTTCATCATAAGCTGGCGCGTCAGATGCCAGCGGGCGTTACGGTGGTGTGAGGGCGTTAACCATGGCCGATCGTTCCCAGAGCGAAGCCGGGCTTGTGCTGTTCAGTGAACGGCTGACCAATTCTGCGGCATTCGGCGTGCTGTTTCGGGAAGGCATGGACCTGGTCGAGCAGACCGCCGCCTATCTCGACGGTGACGGCCGTGCCGAAGCCAAGGCGCTCGAACGGTCCGTGAGCCTGACCTATGCCACCGAAAGCATGCGCCTGACCACGCGGCTGATGCAGCTCGCGTCCTGGCTCCTGCTGCATCGCGCGGTCAAGGAAGGCGAGATGACGCTGACCCAGGCCAATCGCGAAAAGACCAAGGTCAAGCTGTCGGCTGCCGATCCCGGTCCGGTCGACATGGTGACCAAGCTGCCCGAGCAGTTGCAGCAGCTGATCGCCCGTTCGATGGATCTGCAGGCGCGCGTCCGCCGCCTCGACACCACGATCCACGCGCCGGCGCCGGATCGTTCCTCGATCGGCAACCCGCTGGTGCCGCAGCTCAACCGCCTCAAGGCCGCGTTCGAGCAGTAAAGTCCAAGCTGCAAAATCAGTGTGAGGCCTCAGCACGGCGTGGCGTGGCGCGCCGCTGTGACGTGTGCTGATCGATCACACGTCGTAGCCTGATCGCCGCCGCCTCCAACTCTTCAGCTTCGAACCCGCCGAAGCCGAGCATCAGGCCGGGGCGTGGTGCGGCCTTGTACATCGGCGAAATCGGCCGCAGGACGATGCCGGCGGCAAGCGCTGATTTTGCCAGTTGCACATCGTCGAAGCGCTCTGGCAGCCACAACAGCAGATGCATGCCCTGATCGCTCGGCTGCAGCGTGACGTCACCAGGCATGTGACGCGTCAGCGCCGCGATCAGCGTCGTACGCCGTGCGGCGTAGACGCCGCGAATGCGCCTGATATGCGCCTCGAACAGCCCCTCGCGCATATAGGCCGCCAGCACGTGCTGGTCGGCGGTCGGCGAATGCCGGTCGAGCAGCGCCCGCGCGCCGGCGAAGGCGTCGATCAGCGGCGCTGGCGCCACGACGTAGCCGAGCCGCAGCGAGGGAAACAGCACCTTGCTCAGCGTGCCCAGGTAAATCACCCGCGATGGCGCAAGGCCTTGCATCGACGGGAAGGGATGCCCGGCATAGCGCAGCTCGCTGTCGTAATCGTCCTCGACGATCCAGGCATTGCTTCGCTGCGCCCACGCCACCAGCGCATTGCGGCGGGCCATGCTCATCGGCATGCCCAGCGGATATTGATGCGACGGCGTCACGAAGGCCGCGCGCGCGTGCGGGCACGCGGCGACGGCGGCTTCGACGTCGATGCCCTGCGCGTCGACTTCAACGCGCGTGGTGACGAGATCGAGATCGTCGAGCACGGCGGTCATGCCGGGATAGGCGGGATCCTCGGCCCAGACCCGATCGCCTGACGACAGCAGCACGCGGCCGGCGAGATAGAGGCCTTGCTGGGTGCCGGCCGTGATCACGATCTGCTCGGGCTCGCAATGCACCGCGCGGGATTTGCGCACATAGTCGGCGATCGCCTGCCGCAGCTCCGTCAGGCCGCGCGGATCGCCATAGCTCGCGGGCGCCGCGGCGCGCGATGCGCGTACGCGGTTGCCGAGGCGGCGCCAATGGTCGTCGGGCGCGACCGCGCCGCCCGGGACCGCGATCGCAAACGGGACTTCCGGCATCGGCATGAAGGCTGCCGCCACCTTGGCAAGCCGCGCCGCGCGCGGCGGCAACTGGATCGGCGCCGATTTGCTCGGTTTGCGATCGACCATGACGGGCCGCGCCTGCTCGGCAAGCATCGGCGCGACGCGGGTGCCGGCACCGACCTGCGATTCCAGATAGCCCTCGGCCAGCAGCTGCTCGAAGGCTTCCGTGACCGTGCCGCGCGCAACGCCGAGCGAGGCCGACAGCGCGCGCGTCGACGGCAGGAATTCCCCGGCCTTCAGTTCGCCGCTCGCAATCGCGGCGCGCAGGGCCTGCGCGATCTGCCGCCCGACCTGTCCGGCGGCGCGGTCGACGGCCCGGAGCGAAGGGATGCTGATCGTGGCGCGCAGACGGGGCATAGTGGACCAATCAAGTTGATCGAAAGTGGCTCTTACCATAGGCCACTTCGGCGCTATGGTGGAGCAGCAATTGATGAGGCCTGCCAGAGGTCTGCCAAGGGGGTCTGCCGAGAGGTTCGCCAAGGGGTCTGCAATGTACCTGCCGCCGCATTTCAAGATGGATGAGCTCGGTCCGATCCACGCCGCGATGCGGGCGTCAAAGCTCGCGACGCTGGTCACCGCAACCGCCGATGGCCTGATCGGCACGCCGCTGCCGCTGATCCTCAATGAGAACGAAGGCGACTACGGCACGCTGTACGGTCACGTCGCGCGGCCCAATCCGCAGTGGAAGCTGCCCGCGGTCGGCGAAGCGATGGCGATCTTCATGGGGCCCGACGCCTATGTGACGCCGTCCTGGTACGTGACCAAGGCCGAGCACGGCAAGGTGGTGCCGACCTGGAATTACGTCGCCGTCCACGCCTACGGCGCGGCCGAGTTCTTCGAGGATGCCGAGCGCCTGCTCGACGTCGTGACCCGGCTGACCGAACTGCACGAGAAGTCGCGCCCGGAAGTCTGGCAGGTCAGCGACGCGCCTGACGATTTCATCAAGGCGCAGCTGCGCGGGATCGTCGGCTTCCGGATGCCGATCACGCGGATCGACGCCAAGAAGAAGATGAGCCAGAACCGCAAGCCCGAGGATCGCGCCGGCGTCATCGCGGGTCTTGGCGCCAGCGACAATCCGGTCGATTGCGAGGTCGCGGCGATGATCCCTGGGAACTGAGACGAACGCGCCCGATGGAATTGTACCTTGCCTTCGCGATCACGACCGCGACCTTCGCGCTGATCCCGGGTCCCGCCATGCTGTACGCCGCGGCCCGCACTTTGGCGGGCGGCAGGCGCGCGGGGCTGATGGCCTCGCTCGGGCTGCATCTCGGCGGCTATGTCCATGTCGTCGCCGCGGCCGCCGGCCTCGCTCTGCTGTTTCATGCGGTCCCGCCGCTGTTCATGGCGATGAAGCTTGCCGGTGCGGCCTATCTGGTCTGGCTCGGGCTCTCGCTGTTCCGCGACCGCGACAATGCAAAGCGCCCCACATTCACGCCGCTCTCCGCGGAGCGCGCCTTCGCGCAAAGCATCGTCGTCGAGGTGCTCAATCCGAAGACCGCGATCTTCTTCCTGGCGTTCCTGCCGCAATTCGTCGATGCGTCGGCCGGCCTGCCGGTCTGGGCCCAGCTGTTTCTGCTCGGCACAACGGTCAATCTGACCTTCTCGGCGGTCGACATCGTCTGCGTGTTCTTCGCCAGCGCCGTGATGTCGAAGTTGCAGCGCTCGAAGAGGTCGCAGCGCGTCATGCAGCGGATCGGCGGCAGCATCCTGGTCGCGCTCGGCGCGCGGCTGGCTTTCCAGGATCGCTAGCAGCAGTCATGTCGATCAGCGGCGATGGTGCGGATCAACGCTTCGTCAGGCTGCGCGACGAGCCGCTTCTGCATGGCGCGACCGGTCAATTTCTGCGCACGGCTTCGGTCGTGCTTGAAGTCATGGGCGTGCCGGATGATCGCGTTGGTCGCGGCGGCGCAAGGTCGTGGATAAAATCTCTTAGGGCGTCCGTATCGAACGGCTTGCGGAGTATTTTTAGACTTGGCGGAGCCGCTTTTGCGGCATCGCTGTAGCCGGTTGTAAGGGCTATCGGCAAACCGGGGTATCGCGACCTGACTTCTCTCGCGAGCCCGACGCCGTCGATGGTCCCGGGCATGACGATATCGCTGAAGACGAGATCGATCTTTGTACCGGCTTCGAGCAATTTCAGCGCCGCTTCGGCCGAATCTCGATAGATCGTGTCATAGCCCAGATGCTCGAACAGCGAGGAAGTCACATCCGCCACTTCTGGGCTGTCGTCGACAACGAGAACCGTCTGCCGCTGCGGCTGCCTTGCTCTTGTTCTGGCAGCGGCCAGCTCTTTGCTGGTGATTTGCTCGTCTGCGCAGGACGGCAGGTAGATTGTAATCGTCGTTCCCTGTCCAACCTTGCTGTCCGCCGTCACCGTTCCGCCGGCCTGATGCGCGAAACCATAGACTTGCGACAAGCCGAGCCCGGTACCCTTGCCGACCTCTTTGGTCGTGAAGAACGGATCGAACATCTTGGACAGCAGGTTTGGCGGAATGCCGGTGCCGGTATCGCCGAGCGCTATCGCAAAGAAAGCCTTTGCGCGGCGATCGCCGCCGGTTTCCTGGTTCGCGGTCACCGCATGGACGGATAAGGTGAACGTGCCGCCGCTTGGCATCGCATCGCGCGCATTGACGGCGATGTTGACGATCGCAAGTTCCAGCTCGGCGAGGTCCACCTTGACCGACGCTACGCCCTCGCCGACGTTCTCGTTGTACACGATGTTCCCGCGCAGCGAGCTCTCGATCATGGTCCGCATGTTCTTGATGGACGCATTCAGGTCGACGACCGTCGGGCTGAGATGCTGATGACGAGAGAATGTCAACAATTGGCGTGTGAGGCTCTCGCCGCGTTTGGCCGCGGTCTGTATGGCTTCAATTGCCTTGGGCAGTTTTGGATCGAGCAGGCGAGTAAAGATCTGGGCACTGCCTCCGATGATCATCAATAGATTGTTGAAGTCGTGTGCAATCCCGCCGGTCAGCTTGCCGATTGCCTCCATTTTCTGCGACATCGCGAGCTGTTCGCGCGCCTGAACCAGCTTCTCCTCCGCGTCGCGTCGCTCGGTTGCGTCCCGCAGGATACTGATAAAGCCGATCAGATTTCCTGCGTCATCATGGCTCGACGAGACCGAGCCGGTGATGAAGAACGGCGTACCGTTCTTTCTGATGCGCCAACCCTCTACGTCGTACTTGCCTCGTTCGATTGCCGTCTCCAGCGCGTGCGTTGGCGAGCCTGCGCGGCGTTCATCCGGCCGATAAAATATTCCAAAATGCTTGCCTATGATTTCTTCCGAGGTGTAGCCGATGATCTTTTGAGCGGTGCTATTCCAGCTCGTAACGTGTCCTTCCCGATCAAGCGCAAAAATCGCATAGTCGACGACGCCTTCGATAAGGGTTTGGAAGTGCCGTCTGATGCTGTCAAGCGCCGAGGCGTTCCGTTCAAGTTGACCGTTCAGTTGGTCCTGCACGGAAAGCAGATGGGCTTCCGTGGTCTGGCGCGCGGCAATTGCCGCAGCCAGGGCAAGAGGCGGCGCCGATACGATGATCGAAAGCACGAGCAGTGACAACAATGCGCCGCCCGGATCCGTCTTCGGAAACGGATCATTACCGGACGCGAACCCCCAGACTGCCATTCCGGTGAAAATGAGCGCAGCCGTCGCCGCGGTGCATCGATTGCCGCGCAGGCCAGTCCAGATCAACGGGAGCAAAGCCAGAAAGCCCAGCAGGCTGCGATGCGGCAACGGCAAATTGAGATCGTCGCTGATGAGGTCACTGCCGATGAGCGGGCTGTAGGCTAGGATCCCAATGAGACCGGCGAGTGCGGGAACAGCGATCGATTCCAGCAGAGCCCACCTGGAGGAAATCCGTAAGGGCATCATCGCCCAGAGCACGATGACCGGAGCAATCACCAGGGTCGCGGCTGCGTCGGCAAGCCACCAGGTCAACCCGGCGGCGATGGAATCGGGAAAGCTCGGTTCGTTGCCGAAGATGAATCCGGCCAAAGCGATGGATGAACTGATCATCGCGGTCGGTGCAAAGGAAATGCTCGCAAACTTTGCGACGCCGGCTGGCGTGGCAAACGTCTGGCGGCCGTTCGACCACCGTCCGATCAGCCATGTCCCGGCCATTGCAGCAAGGAGGGTGCCGATCCCGGCGGCGACAAACTCCAGGAGCGGTCGGTCGGTCATCAGGTAAGGCGCGACGGCGCCCACCAGGATCGCGGGCCAGACCCGGTACCCACGCAGCAGCATCAGCGCGAGCGCAACCCCGGTTGGCGGCCACAGCGGTGTCGCGGCTGGATTGATAGCGGGAAGGAGATGTGCGGAGGCCGCAAGGCTCCCGTAGATCGCGGTGACGATAAAAACTTCGATCGAGTAGGTCACAGCGCTCCGAGCATCGCCAAAGGCGAAAATGCCGGCCTTATCGAACCTTGCCCGTTCCATCACAAGCCTTTGCGGTGGGCACCTCAAGAATGCGGTAGGGAACGACCTGGCACCCGGTCCAATGTCACCCGAAGGAGGGCGATAGCATTTTCACCATGTCGATGACCCCTGCCAAACACTCAACGCAGTTTTGACCAAAGCATGGCCGCTGCATCGAGAGTAGGGGGCGCCAACAACTTCGTAACAAGGGCTATGGGGCAGGATCGCTGACCTAATGGCGTGGGTCCTGCAAAATCGATCCGATCCCGCTGCGTGTCGGTGTCGCTCAAGTGACCGCTTCGGGTCAAACGCGAATATTGGCAAGAGCTATTCGAGCTCAGCTTTGGGCCCAGGCTGTGTGAAAACGCTCTGTTTGAAGTGATTCGCGCGATAAGATTCCCCAACTTTGCGGGGCATCTGATGAAGCGCTTTGTTGAAGGGTTGGGTCGCGGGCAGAGCACGCTGTTCCCGGC
>NZ_JBXEJO010000123.1:0-14593 GCF_056837965.1 Bradyrhizobium ferriligni | reverse complement strand
GCGTACTGGATCGCCCGGTCGAGCCGGGCGATGACGGGGGCGGTGAGGGCGCAGCGGGGTCGGTCGTGCATCCGGTGATGCTGGTCCCGGATATCGCGGAGCCTGTCATCGGGCGCGCGTTCGCGCGACCCGTTGGCTCATCCGGGCTACGCTTGCTTAAGACATTGGTCATCTCATAAAGCGATCTTCCCTTGGAGGTCCAAGATGAGCAAAGGCGCCCCAACCGCGATGACCCTCATAGGGTACGGTCTCCTTTGGGCGGTTCTGTTCTTCATAGTCTGGGTGTTTTCCATTGCGCTGTTCCTGGCTGGGCGGTGGCTGATTGCAAGCGCCGTCATAATGCTCGCAGTTGTGGGGTTTTTCAGACATGGCGCGAACATTACCAGGCGGGCCCGTGAGGCACTCCGGCGAAGCGGCGGACAATCACAGTAAGCCTCAAATCGCTCATCTGACCGACGAAGGAAAGAGTCAATGCTGGACGCGTCACTTCTGCAGCCAGTAGCCCGCATGAGCGAAGCGATATGCGGGGTCGGTGGGGGATCCTGTGATGCCGGTCCCGGATATCGCTTCGCTCATCCGGGCTACGCTCGCTGCCTGGGTGGCAGCAGCTTCGTAGGATGGGTAGAGCGAAGCGAAACCCATCATTGGCGCCGCGGGTAAAAAATCGATGGGTTTCGCTGCGCTCTACCCATCCTACGCGAGCTTCACACCAATACCTCGCTACGCTTGCTGGCTTTTGTTTCGGGCACTCCTGTGCGACGATGGTTGTCTGGAGATCCGGGTGGGGTGATTTGGACGTGGTCATGCTGTCGCGAAGGCTAGTCATTGTTGTAGCTGCGCTCGTGCTCGGGACTTTGTCGGCGCGCGCGCAGCAAAGCACCGAGTTTGATGCGTGCATGGACAAGGCCGAAGGGGTGTCGACGAAGATGCTCGCGTGCGGCAAGGCCGCAATCGAGAAGTGGGACATCAGGCTCAACACCGCCTATCAAGCGCTTCTCGCAAGGTCGAAGGGCGAGGCGCACGCACAATTGCAGACCGAGCAGCGGGCCTGGCTGAAGCATCATCTGGGTGAAACCCATCGCCTCGCCGCGGACCCCGACAACGGGTCCGTCGCGTTCCTCGACTCCCAGGCGTTCGAATTGAATGATATCGCCGACCGCACGCTGCTTCTTGAAAAGCGTGCCGGCCAGTAGCCTGCATGAGCGAAGCGATATGCGGGACTGATCTTGCGTCCCGGATGTCGCAGAGCCCGTCATCGGGCGCGCGTTCGCGCGACCCGTTGGCTCATCCGGGCTACGTTTGCTGAGGTTTGCCATCCCCACTGAACCCGTCGAGACCCTCCGCTGACCTTTGATGCTCAGCGACATGCCGTTGGACCTGCTATCATGGCAGCTCACCTCAGTGATTCAGCAGTCGCTCGCAACTTTACGAGGAATGATGTCCCAGTCTTTCAAAGTCGGCGATCTCGTCAGGAAGCGTGCCGGTTATGAGTATCCTGGCATCATCGTTTCAGTTTTCACGACGCGCGCCGGTGCAGTGCGTTACGTCGTGGAGGCCGATCATCCCGGATTTGCGGGGATGCTCCATATTTTCAATGGCGAGCAACTGGAGCCTCGAGCCTGACTTTCCCTATCGCAACGCTTCATCGGGCGCCTCTTCACGTTCGCTGATGACCCGTCGCGACATTTGCTGCGGTTGCGCAAGGCGCGCGCACGTCACCGAAGCGAACTTGTACTACGAGGGCTCGATCTCGATCGACCGCAACCTGATCGAGGCCGCCGGCTTCCTGATCAACGAACGCGTCGACATCTACAACATCGACACCGGCGCGCGCTTCTCGACCTATGTGATCGAGGCGCCCGCGGGCTCCGGCACCATCGGCCTCAACGGCGCCGCCGCGCGCCTCGCCATGGCCGGCGACAAGGTCATCATCGTCGCCTATGCCGGCTTCGACGCCGACGAGGCGCGCAGGTTTCGGCCACGCGTGGTGATCGTGGACGAGAAGAACCGGCGGGTGGGGGCGGGTGAGGTTTCGGCTGGTGGCGTGTTGGCGGAGGCGTAGATCGGCTTCTCCGATCCGCGTTCGGAAGCGTAGGGCGGGTTAGCGTAGCGCAACCCGCCGATACTCATTGTAGCGAAACGGCGGATTGGGCCTTGCCAATCCGCCATGCGATTGCTCATTTCGGCACTGACACAACGATCGTTTTGGAATAGATATCCGCGCCGTCCGCCAGTTGGCCCGTGCTGAACCCCGAATACTCTCCGATCTTGGTTCGCTGCCTCAACGAAACCGAATATTGAACGCCACGACCATTCAGGAAGCGAAGAAAGCAAGACAGTAAGTTGTTTTCCGACGCGTCTGACGCGTCGTCCGATATTTCTTCGAACCGGTCGTTGCCGTGCATGCCTGAAAGCGACTGAACGAAGATATGCGGTTCGGTCAGGTTGCCGAGTTCGTCAGAAATCTCCTTGCACACGTCGTCCACTTCGCACATCACGACGCGAGCCTTTTCATCGTCCGGTTCGGGGAAGCCGTATGTGGGCGTATTCTTAACGAGAAATGGAAGTTCTCCGTGCTCCTTCAGAAGCTCTAAACCATCTTCCATCGATAAGAATTCGTCGTTAACGAGCAAATGCACCAAGGGAACGACGTCGACCTCATAATTGGAGAGATTAGCTGCGGCCACGTAAAACTCCATGGCCGTATAATCGTTTCTGTTGGCTAAGAGATGATCGAGTTGTGTTTGTGCCCACCGGTTTAAGGTTGAGCGCGAAGCAATGAGAACTCCATTGCCGCGGCTGGCAACGGTCGGAGCGTGTTCAAGCACACCCACATATGCTTCTCTCTCAGTAAAGAGCGCATTGGTTCTGCTGAATCCATCAATCGACTTGATCGCTCCACGATTGGTTCTGCGTATCGATACGCACGCTCGGCCACATGTCCTTCCGTCGTCATTAATCAATGGCTCAACGCACCTTGCCATCTTCGTGGACAGTGATTTGCCATCGAGAAAAGTTTTGTCCAAATTCTCCAGAAACAATCCATTGCTGAAGTCTAAATAGTGCGGCTGATTGATTGATGCCCAGCTACCATCCTTCAGTTCAAGCTTCACAGTCACGTCAAGTGCAAAGCAAAGCCGAGAAAGAAACTGTTGCATGAGCCTATACAGGGTGTCCTCATTTCGCGCGGTTCTGATTCCTGCGATCGCAAGGAAAGGTGGGCCTTCCAGAGATTGAAATACTCGTTCGCCCGGTGCGCGCGTTTTTACGATCGTGGAAGTCTGTATTTCAATGTCTCCATCAATAAGTGCATCGTATGGCCGAAGTTGTGCGCGGCCATGGAGCCCATTGTTGAATGCAAGAGAAAACAGATCGTTTCTTCCGTTCAGAAATGGTCGTGAGACCACTAGAACTTGATCGGAAAACATGAAGGCAGAGAAAAATCCGATTCCGTATTTGCCGGCGGGACAAAATTCGGGGTCGCTTTGCAGTCCTGGATAAAGAGAAGCCGCGAGTTCAGTGTTCCAAAATGATGTGCCAAAATCGAGTAGCGGTCCCGTCATCACGGCGGGCGGCATGCCGATTCCGTCATCTTCAAAAACCAGTTCGATGCTATCGCCATTATCGAGGTATTTGAGCCGAACCTTGATCTCGCCACTATATTTGCCTTTGCCGCGGAATAGTGGATCGCGGCGGCGTCGAGCTCGAATGGCGTCCGCTCCGTTTTGAATCAGCTCCCTGATCAATGCCTCGGCGCTGTCGCCGTAGAGCTTTGTGCCTCCAAATCTCTTTATGATGCTCGGCACGTCTGAGACCCGGAAGCTTGTCTCTACAGGACGCCAACCTGCGACCTGGACCCTTTTCTGAAAATCTTCGGCTATCTTTGCTCCAAAAACTTGCCGGGCAGCAAAGGGAGCCCGATTGTAAGCAGCTAACAGTGCATTACTGGCGCGGAGTTCTTCGTCGGCTATCCCTGCTGCGTCGAAGCACAGCCACCAATCATCCATGAATTTCGGTTCAAAGGGAGCCTTTGAAACAAAAACAAGAGTTTCGTGCTCCAGTCTCGGCGGATACAGGTTGTTCTGGAACCGCCAATGTCTTTGAGAAATGTCGGTTGGTGGTCGCAACGCAAACAGCCGGCTAGGTGCTCGCCGTTCATCAATGGCGGATGCGTCTGCACACCGCAAAATGCAGGCGAGCTTGAGGGCATCTATTTGCCACTCGCGTGGCCAAGTGGCTGAAGCGGGGACAACTGTTGAGAGGTGATCTTCGACGACCTTTATCGGCCAGTGATGGCTTGCGGCGATCTGACCGATCAACTTCCCATAGTCATCCTGCAATGCAGAATTTTCGAGCAACACAATCGGGCGTCCTGTCGTCGGATGCTTCCATGACCTATCCATTAAAATGGTTGCTTCTTGGGCGTGCTTCCGGCGAAGGACATCAAAGATCGCGGCGTTCTTAATATCGGCCGGAGGAGACATCCTTTGCTGCTCGCTCGGTTGCTCGATTCCTTGGGTTCTCCAAAGCCTGACAATTGAGTCTCGCCATTCGTCGGTCCGCATTAAGCCTTGGATTGAATCCTCATACGCGACTACGGAAAGAGCTGAATCGTGCAACAAGAACGAACCGCCAAGGACAAAGGCCTCAAGAGGATTCAACGGATAATCGGAGCCACAAAGTTCGGAAGCCACATCCCACAATTGATCAACGTGAGTTTCGTCGTGGATCGTCAGTGCCGGAAGGTCGATTGCTGTCTGCCGCAACAACGGTAGGACAGCTTCGCGAAACTGCCGGTAGCCCATCTCGAGAGATTTCCGCTGGTCGGCATGCCTGTCTTTTGAGCGAGGACCGAAGGCGGATCGCCAGAGGCTGCTGTCTTCAAATGGACGTTGCATATTTCCCCCCAAAAAAATGCACCCCACAACGTTAGGTTATGGAGTGCACTTAGATCAAGTATTGAGAGTTAAGCAGTTTGGCCGGAAAGTCGCGAGTTGAACGGCATTATATTCCCATGATCGCCGCCTCACGAGCACCCCGTCGTGGACCCGCACGTATCGCACTTCATGCACGTCCCGTTCCGCACGAGGGTAAAATTACCGCACTCCGAGCACATCTCGCCCTCATAGCCCTTGGCCTTGGCTTCGGCGCGACGTTCGGCCTTGGACGGGGCCGCGGCTGCGGCGGTGCCGGGCTTGCTCCAGTTCAGGGCCTCGAGCTTCTCGGTCGGCGAGAGGTCGTGGCTGACTTCCTGCTTCAGGGCGACCGCGCCTTCGACGGTGTCGGAGGCGCCGCGCGAGGTTGCGCCGTGGGAGGCGAGTGCGGTGACGCGGTTGCCGGCGGGTGCGTTGTCGGCGCCCTGGCTGACCGCGGCCGAGCCGCCGCGCATGACGACGAGGTTGTCGGTGCGCGAGCGGGTCAGGCCCTTCGACAGGTACTTGGTGGCCTGGTGCTGGGCGGGAGCCTCATCCGGCTCCTTGCCTTCCTCGACGCCCTTGCCGAGCGCGTCGAAGCCGCTCTCGTTCGGATCGACATGGGCGAGGTCGAAGCGCGCCATGTAGCTCACCGCGAGCTCGCGGAACACATAGTCGAGGATCGAGGTCGCGTACTTGATGGAGTCGTTGCCCTGCACCGGACCCGCGGGCTCGAAGCGGGTGAAGGTGAAGGCGTCGACATATTCCTCCAGCGGCACGCCGTATTGCAGACCCAGGGACACTGCGATCGCAAAATTGTTGATGAAGGAGCGCAGCGCCGCGCCTTCCTTGTGCATGTCGATGAAGATCTCGCCGAGCCTTCCGTCGTCATATTCGCCGGTGCGCAGGTAGACCTTGTGGCCGCCGACCACCGCCTTCTGGGTGTAGCCCTTGCGGCGATCGGGCATCTTCTCGCGCTCGCGCATCACGACGATGCGCTCGACCAGCTTCTCGACGATCTTCTCCGAGACCTGGGCGGCACGCGCCGCCATCGGCTTCTCGTAGAGCGCTTCCACCGCATCGTCCTCGTCCTCATCGTCGGAGATGAGCTGTGAGTTCAGCGGCTGCGACAGCTTCGAGCCGTCGCGGTACAGCGCGTTGGCCTTCAGCGCCAGCTTCCACGACAGCAGGTAGGCGGACTTGCAGTCCTCCACCGTGGCGTCGTTCGGCATGTTGATGGTCTTGGAGATCGCGCCCGAGATGAACGGCTGCGAGGCCGCCATCATCCTGATGTGGCTTTCGACCGAGAGGTAGCGTTTGCCGATCTTGCCGCAGGGGTTGGCGCAGTCGAACACGGGATAGTGCTCGGCCTTCAGATGCGGGGCGCCTTCGACCGTCATCGCGCCGCAGATGTGCACGTTGGCGGCCTCGATCTCGCGCTTGGTGAAGCCGACCGCCGAGAGCAGGTCGAAGCCCGGCGCAGCAATGGCTTCCGCGCCGATGCCGAGCTGGTCGCGGATGAAGTCTTCGCCGAAGGTCCACTTGTTGAAGGCGAACTTGATGTCGAACGCGGTCGGCAGCGCCTTCTCCACCTTGGCAATGGCTTCATCGGTGAAGCCTTTTGTCTTGAGGGTGGAGGCGTTGATGCCCGGCGCATTCGACAGCGAGCCGTGGCCGACGGCGTAGGCCTCGATCTCCGCGATCTCGCTCTCGCGATAGCCGAGCGCGCGCAAGGCCTGCGGCACCGCCTGGTTGATGATCTTGAAGTAGCCGCCGCCGGCGAGCTTCTTGAACTTCACCAGCGCGAAGTCGGGCTCGATGCCGGTGGTGTCGCAATCCATCACCAGGCCGATGGTGCCGGTCGGCGCCACCACCGTGGTCTGGGCGTTGCGATAGCCGTTGACCTCGCCGAGCGCCAGCGCGTCGTCCCACGCCAGCCTGGCATGGGTGACGATGTCCTCCTGCGGGCAGGAAGCGTGATCGAGCGGCACCGGGTTGACCGAGAGCGCCTCGTAGCCGGTGGCGTTGCCGTGGGCGGCGCGGCGGTGATTGCGGATCACGCGCAGCATGTGCGCGGCGTTCTTCTTGTAGCCCGGGAAGGTGCCGAGCTCGGCCGCCATCTCGGCCGAGGTCTTGTAGGAGATGCCGGTCATCACAGCGGTCAGCGCGCCGCACAGCGACCGGCCTTCCTTGCTGTCATAAGGCAGGCCCATGGTCATGAGCAGGCCGCCGATGTTTGCAAAACCGAGACCGAGCGTGCGGAATTCGTAGGACAGTTCGGCGATCGCCTTCGACGGGAACTGGGCCATCATGACGGAGATTTCGAGCACGATGGTCCAGAGCCGGCAGAGGTGCTCGTAGGACTCGATGTCGAACCGCTTGGTGGTCGTGCTGTAGAACGTCAGCAGGTTGGCCGAGGCCAGGTTGCACGCCGTGTCGTCCAGGAACATGTATTCCGAGCACGGATTGGACGCGCGGATGTCGCCGGACGCCTTGCAGGTGTGCCAGTCGTTCATCGTGGTATTGAAGTGCAGGCCGGGATCGGCGCTCGCCCAGGCGGCGTAGCCGATCTTCTCCCAGAGGTCGCGGGCCTTCAGCGTCTTTGTGACTTTCTTGGTGGTGCGGCCGACCAGATTCCAGTCACCGTCGGTTTCCACCGCGCGCAGAAAATCGTCCTTCAGCGACACCGAGTTGTTGGAGTTCTGGCCGGAGACGGTGAGGTAGGCCTCGGAATCCCAATCGGTGTCGTAGGTGTCGAACGAGATATCTTTGTAGCCCTGCCTGGCGAACTGGATGACGCGCTTGATGTAGTTGTCCGGCACGAGGTTGCGGCGGGCGAGCTTGATCTCGCGGCGGAGCGCCGGGTTCTTCTCCGGATCGAAGCAGTCGTCGCCGCTGCCTTCGCAGTTCACGCAGGCCTTCATCACGGCCTTGAGGTGCTTCTGGTTGATCTTGGAGCCGGTGACGAGGGCTGCGACCTTCTGCTCCTCCTTCACCTTCCAGTCGATATAGGTCTCGATATCGGGGTGATCGGCGTCGACCACGACCATCTTGGCGGCGCGGCGCGTGGTGCCGCCCGACTTGATCGCGCCGGCGGCGCGGTCGCCGATCTTGAGGAAGCTCATCAGGCCGCTTGAGCGGCCGCCGCCGGACAGCTTTTCGCCTTCGCCGCGCAGGCTCGAGAAGTTGGAGCCGGTGCCGGAGCCATATTTGAACAGGCGCGCCTCGCGCACCCAGAGGTCCATGATGCCGCCCTCGTTGACGAGGTCGTCGCCGACGCCCTGGATGAAGCAGGCATGCGGCTGCGGATGCTCATAGGCCGACTTCGACTTGGTCAGCTTGCCGGTCTTCCAGTCGACGTAATAGTGGCCCTGGCCGGGGCCATCGACGCCATAGGCCCAATGGAGACCGGTGTTGAACCACTGCGGCGAGTTCGGCGCGACCATCTGTTTTGCCAGCTGGAAGCGCAGCTCGTCGAAGAAGGCGAGGGCGTCTTCTTCGGTGGAGAAGTAGCCGCCCTTCCAGCCCCAATAGGTCCAGCAGCCGGCGAGGCGATCGAACACCTGCTTGGCCGAGGTCTCGCCGACGATGCGCTCGTTCTCGGGCAGAAGGCCAAGCGCCTCGGTGTCGGGCACCGAACGCCACAGCCACGACGGCACGGTCTCTTCCTCGACCTTCTTCAGACGCGCGGCAACGCCCGCTTTACGGAAATACTTCTGCGCCAGCACGTCGGAGGCGACCTGCGACCAGAACTCCGGAACCTCGACGTTCTCGGCGCGGAACACGACCGAGCCGTCCGGATTGCGGATCTCTGATGTGGTCAGGCGGAAATTGATCCCGGCATAGGGAGATTGTCCGCTGGTGGTGTTGCGTCGTTCGATTCGCATGGTCGAGCCCCGTCTCTTCTTCTGCCCGGCCCCACGTTTGTCCGCAGGTGCCGGAATGTTGTCTGTTCGCGGACTTAAGGGAACACGCGTCAGCACGCCTCCCGTCGTCCGCAGCTCAGCCGGTGGATCCGGCCTGTTTTCTCTCATCCGCTGGGCACCGGTATGACCGGCCCTGCGGCGGCATCGTCCCGGCGCGGCGCCCGACTGGTCGGGTGCTCCGGGTCATGCATTCAACGCCCCAAAACGCTTCACGCGACACGTCACGCGTACGCTTCTTCGCGGGCCGGTTACGGCCTCTGTTTCCGGGTCCTTCGCGGCCCGTTCTGTCGTCCCAATAGCGGCCCAAAATCAGGGCAGAGAAACCCTTCACCCGCGGCCCGAAGGCCTGGCGGAGTGGTCATTTTGGAACCCTTGTGGGAGCGACCGGCGGGGACCCAAACACACTCGCGCCGAACAGGTTGAAAGCTAGGCCATGTCCGTCACGCCCGTCAAGGACTAGTACGAGTTTCTGAATCAAACACTAAATATGGTGGAAAGAGGGGGATAACAGGGGTCGGTGCCGCGCCTGTGATCGAGCCAACTATCGGTGAGTCCTCAGGGATTCCCAAGCCAAAAATATTCCTATCGCCTGTGGATCGGAGCTTCGCCCCGCTGTTCACAGGCGAAGTTTTTATTCGCGGTCCCGGATTGAATTTTGGGGACTCACGTAGGCCTACGGGCAAACTACGGATCAGGCATGTCAGAGCCGTGATGGTCGGGCGACAAAATCGCGGGCAAGGTGAGGCCGACTCACATCCCCGCCGGGTTCCATGACAGTTCAGAAGCCTTCCGCGCGGCCGCGCCTTGCGCCCGCCGGCCTGATGTTCCTCGCCATCACCTCGGTGGGCTGGGGGTTCAACTGGCCGTCCACCAAGTTCCTGCTCAGCGAGCTCCCGCCGCTGACCTTGCGCGGCACCACCGGGGTAATCGGCGCCGTGCTGCTGGCGGTGCTGGCGCTGATCCGCGCCCAGAGTCTGCATGTCGAGAAACGGCTGTGGCCGCGGCTCGTGCTGTATGCGGCGCTCAACGTCACCGGCTGGATGGTGCTGATGGGGCTGGCGCTGCTCTGGCTGCCAGCGAGCGAGGCCGCGCTGATCGCTTACACGATGCCGGTATGGGCTTCGCTGCTGGCCTGGCCGGTGCTCGGCGAGCGGCCGACGCTGCTGCGGACCATCGCGCTGGTGATGGCGTTCGCGGGGCTCGCCGCGATCATGGGCGGCAGCGGGATCAGCGCGAGCAAGGAGAAGCTGCCGGGAATCATCATGGCGCTCGGCGGCGCCTTCGGCTTTGCGCTCGGCACCGTGCTGGCGAAGAAGTACCCGCTGGTGATGCCGCCGATCCCGGCCGCGGCCTGGCAGATCGGCCTCGGCTGCGTGCCGATTGCGATCGTCGGCCTCCTGATCGAGACCACGCATGTCGATCGCATCACGACCGTCGGCTGGTGGCTCTTGGTCTATTCGACGCTGATCCAGTTCTGCGTCGCCTATGTCGCGTGGTTTGCCGCGCTTGCGCGCCTGCCGGCCTCGGTGGCGGCGATCGGCACCATGGCGGTGCCTGTGATCGGCGTGGTGGCCTCCGCAATCGCGCTGCACGAGCCGCTGGGGCCAAGCCAGATCGTCGCGCTGCTGTTCACACTCGCCGGCGTCGCGCTGGCGACGAGGTAGCTCACCTCACTCGCCGAGCGCCTGCTGCAGCATGCTGGCGAGCTGCGCCTTGCGGTAGGGCTTGGCCAGCAGCAGCACGCCCTCATCGAGGCGGCCGTGATGCACGATCGCGTTCTCGGTGTAGCCTGAGGTGTAGAGCACCTTGATGCCGGGGCGGCGTTTTTGCACCTCGTCGGCAAGCTGGCGGCCGTTCATGCCGCCGGGCATGATCACGTCGGTGAACAAGAGGTCGAACTTCTCGCCCTTGTCGACCTGCGCCAGCGCGGCGCGGGCGTCGGGCACGGCGATGGTCTTGTAGCCGAGGTTCGTCAGTTGCGTGACGACGTAGTTGCGCACCAGCTGGTCGTCTTCCACCACCAGGATGATTTCGCTGCCGCGCCGCACCGGCTCCGGCGGAGGCGCCTCCACCTCGACCTGGCCGCGGGCGGGCGGCAGATAGAGCTTGATCGTGGTGCCGTGGCCTTCCTCGCTGTAGATCTTGATGTGGCCACCGGACTGCTTGACGAATCCGTAGACCATGCTCATGCCGAGGCCGGAGCCCTTGCCGACCTCCTTGGTGGTGAAGAACGGCTCGAACACCTTGTCCTGCACCGCATGCGACATGCCGGTGCCGGTGTCGCTGACCGCGAGCAGCACGTAGCGGCCCGGCGTGATGTCGGGATTGATCGCGGCGTAGGCGTCGTCGAGCACGATGTTGCTGGTCTCGAACAGCAGCTTGCCGCCGTTCGGCATCGCGTCGCGGGCGTTGATCGCCATGTTGAGCAGCGAGTTGGCAAGCTGCGACGGATCGATATGAACGCTGGCGACATCGGACGCCAGCACCGAATTGATCTCGATCTGCTCGCCGAGCGTCGGCCGCAGCAGTTTGGAGATGTCGACCACGGTGCCGTTGATATCGACGGTGCGCGGCTCGAGCGGCTGGCGGCGCGCGAAGGCGAGCAGATGCTGGATCAGCTCGCGGCAGCGCTCGGCGGCGCGGTCGATCAGCTCGGCGGTTTTCGCGAGCTGCGGCTGGGCGCGCAGGCTGTCGACCAGCGTCTCGGTGGTGCCGGTGATGACCGTCAGCATGTTGTTGAAGTCGTGCGCGACGCCGCCGGTCAGCTTGCCGATGGCGTCGAGCTTCTGCGCCTGCTGCAGCTTGTGCTCGGTTTCGCGCGAGGCGGTGATGTCGTGATAGATCAGCGCGGCGCCGGTGATGGCGTCGTCGCCATCGCGCAGCGGCCGGCCCGACACCACGAGGTGAATCTCCGGCGCGCCGCGCACCGGCTTGGCGACGAATTCCAGCCCGTCGAATTCCTCGCCGCGCAGCGCCTTGGCCGACGGCATGTCGTCGGCCTGCATCGGCGTGACGCCGTCGGACTGGAACACGTTGCTCATGGCGCGCAGCTGCCGGACCGTCATGCCCGGCTTGTAGCGCAGCATCTTCTCGGCGGCCGGGTTCGACAGCAGCACGGTGCCGGCGCCGTCGATCACCAGCACCGCCTCCGCCATGGTGCGGAACGTGGTTTCCATCACCGAGGTGGAACGGCGGAGCTCCTCGAGCGCGGCGCCGAGATCCTTGGTGCGTTCGGCCACCTTGCCCTCGAGCGACAGATTGGTCGCCTTGGTCGCGCTGAGCGCGCCCTGCAGTTCGCGGCTGGCGCGCCGGGCCGCCAGCGTCAGCGCGATCGCGAGCAGCAGGATCATCGCGACGCCGGCGAGGTCGATCGCCAGCAGCAGGCGTCCGTAGGTCTTCGACTGTCCTGTGCGAAGCCCGAGCACGCGGCGCTCTTCGGTGACGAGCCGCTCGAGCGCCGCGCCGACCTTGTCCATCAGCGCGCGGCTCTCGCCCGCGGACATCAGCGCCGCGGCGCCGGCCGTGTCGCCCGCGCTGCGCAATCTGATCAGCTCGGCGCCGAGCGCAATGCCGCGGTCGACCTGGGTCTTGGCGCCCGCGAGCAGCTGCGCCTCCTCGGGCGCCGTCTTGACCGCCGCCATCAGGCTGTCGAAAGCCGAGGTGAGGGCGGCGCTCTGCTCACGGAATTCGTCGGCGAAGGAGGCGTCGCCTGTCAACGCGAATGCGCGCGCCGCGCTTTCGACACCCCGCGGCAACGGCCGGGTGTCGGAAATCCGCTTGAGGATCCCGAGCGTGCGATCTGCCGAATCAATCTCGTTGCGCGACTTGACGTCCAACCCGATCGACGCCGCGCTGATGACGAGGAGGATCGCAAGGCCGCTGCCGAGGATGAGACGCTGGGAAGCCATCGACGATTAGTACGAGCAATTATTTCGAAAGACGAGCGGAAGGTGCATACTTCGCAAGACATTCGTTAACGGCGGCAATCAGCGCCTGCGGCGTGAACGGCTTGCGCAGGCAGGCGGAGGCGCCGAGCTCGATCGTCATCCGCAGGAAGTCCGGCGCGCGGTCGGCATTGGCGAAGGCATAGCCAGACATCGCGATGACGGGAATGTCGGGCGCACGCTCGTGGAAGACGCGGATCGCCTCGAACCCGCGCATATGCGGCATGAAGACGTCGACCAGCATAACGTCGAAGGTGGCCTGCTCCAGCGCGCGCATGCCGGCTTCACCGCCATCGGCGACGGTGACCTCGAAGCCCTGGCGTTGCAAACACACCTCGATGGCAACGCACACCATCGGGTCGTCATCAACCACGAGAACGCTCGGCACGATGCATCCTCTTTCTAACGGCCTCGCGTGCCGGCGACTCGCTTGGCCTGTTCGTCGATTAAGGCGGAACCTAGACGGAAAGTCTGTATCATAGAATGCATATGCTGTTTGCTGACAAGCGGATTTCCAGCTAGCCGTGACACATCACCTGTATTTGTCCATCCCCTTTACGACAGGTCCATGACCGCAGTTCCCATCGCCGGCCGCGCCCCGCTGTCACCGCTCGGCCTCGCATTCCTGGTGGTCGCCTCGACCGGCTGGGGACTCAACTTCCCCATCATGAAGTTCCTGCTCACGGAGTGGCCGCCGCTGTCGTCGCGCGGGCTGTGCGGCGTGGTCGGCGCGGTTGCGCTCGGCCTGGTCGCGCTGGTGCGGGGACAGACGCTGCGCGTGCCCGACGGCATGTGGTTGCGGCTTGCTTTGGTGTCGACGCTGTCGATCGGCGGCTGGGTCGCGTCCATGGGCCTCGCGCTGATCTGGCTGCGGGCCAGCGAGGCGGCCGTGCTCGGGATAACGATTCCGGTGTGGGTCGCGCTGGTGGCCTGGCCGGTGCTCGGCGAGCGCGTGTCGCTGCCGCGTGCGCTTGCGCTTGCGGTGGCGCTCGCCGGGATCGCGGCGCTGATCGGCGGCGGCGGCATCGACGCAAGCCTTGGCAAGCTGCCGGGGATTCTGTTCGCGCTCGCCGGCGCGGTCTGCGTCGGGCTTGGCACGGTGCTGACCAAATCGTTCAAGCTCGCGATGCCGCCGCTGTCGCTCGCGGCCTGGCAGCTTGCGATCGGCTGCGTGCCGATCGCGATCATCGGCATCATGATCGAGCAGCCGCAGCTCGCCGCGCTGTCGCAGTTCGGCTGGGCGTCGATGATCTACATGACGCTGATCCAGTTCTGCCTTTGCTATGTCTGCTGGTTTGCGGCGCTCGAGCGATTGCCAGCGGCGACCGCGTCGATCGGCACGCTGCTGGTCCCCGTCGTCGGCGTGCTTGCGGCGGCTGCGATGCTGCGCGAGCCGCTCAGCGCGAGCGATATCGCAGCGCTCGTGGTGACCTTCGCGGCCGTCGCGGTCGCTCTGCGTACATGAGACGACTTGCGCACAAGAAAAAGGGCGGCGCTGGCGCCGCCCTTTGCAACTAGGAATTCAGGCCTTCATTACGGGCAGGGGTGCCGCCGGCCGTCATAGCCGAGATAGGTGCCCGAGGCAGGATCGTAGGACCTGTAGCGCTGCGCGCAGTAGCTGGCGCCGCCGCCACTCGGCACCTCCACGGCAACAGACGGTTCATCGTAATAGCCGTAGCTGTCGTCATAATAGCCGGGGCCGTAGCCATAGCCGGAGCCGTAATACGCGCCCGAGGCGAGGGCGCCGCCGACGACCGCACCAGCCACCGCGCCCGGCCAGAAGCCGCCGCCACGATGGTAACCGCCGTGC